>QMRW01000005.1 GCA_003650785.1 Thermoprotei archaeon
AGTACAGCTGAATATCTCCACCTCCTCTAATCCATCTATATCGAAATCCTGTACTCCATATTCTATCTCAGAAGTTGTAGGTATCAGTACTTCTATATACTCCTCAGCTATTACATCCTTAAATTCATCTATCACTTTCTGCGCTCTCTTATCTCCCAGTATGCTCGAAAGTGGGAGCCCAGCTTCTAATCCCTTTGCTAGAGTATCTACTTCCTCTAACTCTAGTCTTTTGAGAAGCTCTTCTTCATCCAGATATATTTCATGTACTAGTAGTGAGCCGTGAGTAGTAGGAATCGAAGTGAGTTTTTCCGATGGAGGAATTTCTTCTATACTTTCTGTATACATTACCCTAGCTGGTGCCACTACAAGCCCCCACTCTCCCTCATATGATTGAATAGCTTCAATTACTTGAAGAATATCTTTAAGCTTTGCTCTCCTAATTCTCTCTCCTATTAATACACGATACTTCATACTCCTCATGTCTCTATAGTACTCGACTTTAATATACTGAACGAGAGAAATTCACTTAAAGGCCTGTAAAAATTACTTCATAGCTTAAAAATAGCTCCTTGGTTTCTGTCGGAGTTCGCTCGATCTAAATCCAATATAGCATTCTGTATTAAAATACTATTCTAACTTCAGTCCAGATCTTTCAACAACTTCTCTAAGTGTTCTTAGTGCTCTTAAGGCTATTTCTTCAGGGTTCAGCTTCCAATACTCCTGATTAAATAGTTCTACGGAGAGATATCCATTGTAGTCCTTGGAATCTAAGATTCTCAGAAACTCTACTAGAGGGATTACTCCTAATCCTGGGTATACTCTATCTTTATCTGTGAGTTTATCTCTAGGCTTATCTATACAATCATCTATGTGTACATGTTTTATTAGATCTCCTGGTATGAGTTCTACATTACCTATATTTCCATCTCCTCTATAGACGTGGAATACATCTACTACTAATCCTAACCTCTCATCTCCTATAGCATCGACTATCTTCAAGCATACCGGTATTTCATGGAACCACTCTAATGCTATCTGAATCCTATAGCTAGAACATAAGTCTAAGACCTCTCCTATTCTACTAGCATATCGCTCCTTTGCTTTCTCCAGATCCAAACCACCTAATCCTTCAGCACATACGATAATATAGTTGGACTTTATTTCCTCCGCTATCTTCAAAAGCCTTTCCATCTCCAATAGTCTTGCTTTGAATTCCTCTTTACTTGAGAATACAAAGCCTCCTATTGCACATAGTGCTGGTACTTCTACTTCATACGTGGAGAGTAGAGCCCTAAGCTCATCCAGACTCTTCTCTCTTAGGTATTCGTTAAGCTTTCCAATCCATATCTCTAAACCTCTAAACCCTATTTTACAAGTGACTCTAATATCTTCCTCGAGAGAGTACGGCATAGTAGTAGCACCATTTAGACAAGACTTCAAGATCACCACCATATCTCTTCAGTGATTTAATTCATAAATTTATAGGTACTACATTGGCTAAACTTCTAGCTGTAGGGAGAGTGAAATTTATATTTTACCTAAGTCACTAAGCTCTTAATCTAAATATACTCACACAGACTTTCTTAATTATGAGTAGAAAAGTATGTTCAATTTATCGACTAAAATCGACTTTTTTCAATACTTCTTCAGGGTCGACTTCATACTCTGTTAAGTCGGGTATTCCAGCTTCTATGAAAGCTCTATGCCTGTTAATGCAAGATTCACATTTTCCACAGTGTCTCTCTTTAGATAGGTAGCAACTCCAAGTCTTATATATTAAATCACCCATTACATTGAAACTTCGTCTCAAATTTTCAGCCTTAGTTAAGCCTTCTCTAGCTGGACTCCATATTTCAATCTTCTTGACTCCAAAAGGAAAGTGGGCATATCTCAACACTTCCTCAAATGCCATAGCTGTATTTGGATGACAATCTGGGTATAGGGGGTCTCCCGTATCAGTTCTAGGCTGTATATCACTCATATGGGCACCATATGTTACAATCTTAGCTCCAATCATTAATGCATATGCTGAGGCTATGCTAAGGAATATGACATTTCTGATAGGTACAACTACTGTTGGTGTATATAGTGCCTCGACTGATATACTATCATCGGTTAGCTGTACTCCAGACCAGATATTCTTCATGAAGCCAATATCAACCACAAGTGGCTCTTCAAAGTCCAACTCTCTAGATAGTTCGATTGAGACATCTATTTCCTTTCTACCTTTCTGTCCGTAGTCAAATAGTATGGGATATATAGCGTAGCCCTTAGCCTTCCATTGAGCAGCATAACCTGTACTATCTAAACCGCTAATACAGCTCACAGCCCTTTTCATAGTCTCACTATGATCCTCTTGACAGCTTGATATAAAGCATATCCCAATACTGTTGTAGCAATCCATATTCCAACTGTAACATAGAATAGCATTAGTATATATGGCAATCCTAACACATACCATAGCATAAACGATACCCAAACTCCAAGTATCAGGCTATATATGGTTAAGCCTAGAATTACACTAACATTTCTTAGCTTATATACGATTATCAATCCAATAAATGTGAATATAGAAGATAGTAAATCAATCCAACCTAGTGGACTGGTTAGATTAGCTAAGAATACTCCCAAGGTTAGCCCGTATACTGCAGGTATTCCAATTATAGGTACTAGGCCTATTAAGGCATTAGCAACTCTAACTTGGAACTGGAGGAATGATATAGGATGTAGAGCTTGGACTGTAGCAGCATACATCGCAGCAAGGGTAGCGGCTATGGCAATATCCCTTGCATTGACCATCTCCTCACCTCCTACTCATTCTAGAGAAAGTGACCAATATTTTCTCTGGCTTTCTTACTATCTGAAGACTCATTATACTTGAGGTAACTATAGAGTACTGCCACAAGCTTATCAACTCCTCATCAAGACAGTATTAACTTGATACAAGGATACTATTTAAACCAATTGTCTATGTCAACACCATACTCTGAAGAACCTGTATGAGGATCTGAGGTGAAGATAGAAAGTGAGGTATCTCATACCATATTCAGGATATCTTAATCAAAATAGGATTGAAAACTAGGGAATTGCTGTTAAGAGGAGAAAGAAAGGTAGTAGGAATAGGATAATGCGCTTAGTGATAGACTGTATTGAGTACTTAAAGTGAGTGGGAAAGGTTCCTGAGAGTACCGATATTAGTATCCATATACTAGCGATTATAGTGAGTATTAAATCTACTGAGGGGGTCCATTTGAGCTCATGAAAGATTAGACATATTATTCCTCCAGTATATATACTCCATGAAATCGTTGGAAGTAGATTTAGTAGTCCTATTCCTAAGCTTCTCAAGTTACTAAGGCTCTCTCTTATTCTTCTTAAGCCTGTAAACTCTGTTAGTGCAGATATCAATGAAAGCATATCAAAAGTAGCTGGTATTATAGTGAATGCTAGAGATGGTTTGATTATTATAGCGCCAAGAGTTGTAATGATTCCAGCTATACCTGTTCCTACAGATAATCCTAATGCAATTAGACGCCCTTTTATCCTTAGGACTACGTTGCCATCTCTAACTACAATTTCTTCTCCTCCTTTGCACGAGATACCTACTGTCTTCTTAAATTCTTCTTCTAAAACTTCAACACTACTGACAACAATCAGTATAGATGCTGTAATGAATAAAAACACTAAGAATATACTCCACATAAGAGTATGACTATACTCATAGGAAATGATGATCAGAATAGATAGTATAATGCCTAGAATAAGCCATGTAAGTAGGTAATAGTAGCTTAGGTCTACATTTCTAGATAGCACTCTTTTGTTCATGAAGGCGTAGACATAGGTCCTTCTAATATCATGAATAAGAGTTATGAAGTGTCTAACCAATATGCTCAAGAGATACAGGATCCTACTACTTGTAGACCTACTCTCACTACTAACACCTTTTAGATTTCTACCCGATACTAGGTTCACAAGGATAAATGAGAAGAAATATACCTCTACGGATAATAGAATACTTGTCCATAGATACTCTGAATTACCCCAATAAATTGCAGCTACATATCGTGCAGTTTCATTCAGGAAGTGTAGAACTCCTAGAATTAGTATAGAATGTATATCCAGAAAAGGTTTGATAAGAATTATGAGAGATGTGAATACGAGAAGACAAATGATGAATACTATAATCTTTTTCGCCTTACCGTGGAACTTAGGCATATTCTCTTAAATCCATAGTACTGTTAAATATAAACTCTTCTTCAAAACGCGCTTTATACTCTTGCGTAGTACTCATAACTACTTCCCGAATATTATACTTAACTCGGTGGGGTTTGAGGAGTGTATAGAATCTACTCAACTACTAATGTGTATTTCTGTACCTAGAAAGCCCACTATCATTCACAAGGATACCTTTTAATTACCAGCTTGAATAGTAGAGTAGGAAATAGTATGGATAAATACATAGTAGCTGGAATAGATGAGGCTGGAAGAGGACCCGTTATAGGACCTATGGTAATAGCATGTGTAGCTATGGAGAGAGATTCTCTCAGCGAATTAGTGGAAATGGGACTTAGAGATTCTAAAACACTAAGCAAGACTAAGAGAGAGTTCTTAGTACACAGAATAGGGAGTATAGCTAAGGCTATTCTAGTAGAGGTAGTAGAACCTAGAGAGATAGATAGTGCTGTCGAACGGAGAAAATATAGAAGCTTAAATGATCTAGAGTCGAATATAGTAGCTAGACTTATTACGAGGGTAAAGATTCCCGTAAAAGTGTTCTATGTAGATAGCCCAGATATAAAACCCGCTAGGTATGCACGTAGAATAAGGAATCATCTAAAGAGACTAGGGTATAAGTCTAGAGTAGAGATAATATGTGAGAATAATGCCGATAGAAAGTATGCAGTGGTTTCTGCAGCTTCTGTTATTGCTAAGGTAATTAGAGATACTGAAGTGGAAAAACTATCTAGGATATATGGGGATATAGGGTCAGGCTATCCCTCAGATCCGAAAACCATAGGATTCCTTAAAAAGGTGTTAAAATCTGGAGTAATTCCTCCATT
The DNA here is from genome assembly GCA_003650785.1 of Thermoprotei archaeon. Classification (GTDB taxonomy): domain Archaea; phylum Thermoproteota; class Thermoprotei; order Thermofilales; family B20-G17; genus B20-G17. The sequence continues at coordinate 5,061 of QMRW01000005.1, forward strand.
TGTTAGGAGGTCTTGGAGAACTGTGGATAACATTCTTAGGGATTTAAGAATTAGAGAATAATTTCTTCAAAATCCCATGTAATATCTTGATGACAATGTCAGCAGACTCCTTGACATCTTCACTTATAGGTTCGCCTATTGTAGTACTACCTACTTGAATACCTAAAAGTAACCACTTCACACTGTGTCCTAGCTCTCTTTCTACTATTCTTATTATTAAAGGAAGAGGTATAGTGTGTGTAGTTATAGGTACGAATTCGTGCACTACATTCTTCACATCTCCTAAGACTATAGATCCTGGTTCTAGTCCTGCTTCTATAGCATCTATGAGGATTACGGTTCTAGGATCAAATTCTAGTACTCTATATACATGATTTTCGATAGATATACCAGCTACTATGACGCTACTATGTCCTAGACTCCTTAACTTCCTAGCTATGTAGACTCCTACTCCATCGTCTCCCTTAAGTTCATTTCCCAGTCCAATAATAGTAAGTGGTAATTCTATGGAGTTCTCTATACTCTCTGCGAGATCTATTGTTCTAATTCCCCCTTTCCTATAACAGCTATCTTCCATGCATCTCTCCATATTTCAATCTTTTCATACTCTTCAGTAAAGTATGGGAGCTCTTAAAGATATACTTGACCATGATACTATAGCTTAAGACCTTTAAAACTTCTCAATGCCTGGATGTAGGCTTCTCTAATATCAACTAAAGTAGTTCTGAGTTGAAACTATATTAGGATCTTAACCTGAATATACCACTAACTCTAGATCCCATCGGAACTATAGCCTTGGGCTCTATTACTGCTCCTGGAGATACTGAGGAATTAGCTCCTATCTTAGCTCCATCGGCTATAATAGCTCCTAGGTGCTCTCTTCTACTATCTACTATTCTATCATTTACGACTACCTTTATAGTGTCACCAGTGATACTAGTAGCGGGTATCATAACACCACTCTCTAGGTATACTTCTTCTCCTAATATGGTATCGAAAATAGAACAATGACTATTCACAATACATCTGGACATGAGTAAAGATCCACTTATGAATGTTAGTGGACCTATTTTTACATCATCACATATTACTGTATAGGGACCTATAACAGTGTTTGATCCTATAACCACATTCCTACCTATATAAACTGGTCCTATTATTGTAGCACCACTTTCTATTACACTATCTTCCATCAGGACAATCTTACCCTCTATTAGCACACCCTGTTCCACACTCCCTACTATATAGGTCTCTATACTCCTTAGGAAGTGCTTATTAGCATCCAGTAGATCCCAAGGGTAGTTTAAATTGTACCACCATCCTCCCTCCACTACAATTACCTTTACTGGTCTGTCCATACTCATCAGCTCTAGGGTTTTAATGAGCTCTCTTTTACCCTTTACTGTAGGTGGAGTCTTAGGTAGGTATTTGAGTACCTCTGGTGTTAGTACATATACTCCAGTATTCACTACAAATCTACTCATGTATATGGGTACTCTAGAAGATTTCCTGAGTACCCTATCCTCATCAAAAATTATCTGAGGTTGTGTTTGTAGATCAGCTTCACTAGGAGGTACTTCTACACCCAATACTATGGGGTGCTGCTCTCTCTCATACTCTTTAATTACTCTACTGATCTTCTCCGCATCGACTGTTATATCTCCATGAAGTACGAGGACTGGAGACTCCTTAATGAAGTCCCTAGCCTCATAGACTGCTATTGCAGTACCATTAGTATTCCTCTGGTCTATATAGGTTATCTCAACTCCCAGTTCTTTTCCCGTTCCAATTGTGTTAGTTATGAGGTCTTTCTTATAATGTACTACTACTCCTACCTCTTTTATACCTATCTTAGCTACTTCCTCTATGAGCCTTACTATAATGGGCTTATTGAGTATTGGTAGAAGATGCTTTGGCTTAACTTGTGTTAGTGGGTTAAGATCCGATCCCCTTCCAGCTGCTAGTATTAGTGCCTTCATTCTATCAATAGGTATACTATGTTATCTATTATTAAAGCTTGTACTTCTGAATTTCATAGTTAATGTTTAATATTAGTCCTTTAAACCTCTAAGAGATGCTTAAAGTAGACCTGCATGTACACACAGAATACTCAGATGGAGATCCATTAGATAGTGTTATCTACTACGCTAGATTACATGGTCTGAATGGACTGGCAATAACAGATCATTATACTATAAGGGGAGCTATGAAAGTAAAGAATCAGGTTGATGATATAATAGTGATTCCTGGATTAGAGATAAAGACCAGTATAGGTCATGTGCTACTCCTAGGAGTAGAAGAGATACCCAGGACCACTAAGTATACTGAACTCTACGAGTGGGCTCTAGAGAATAATGCTTTAATGGTATTAGTTCATCCTATAGCGACTCTGAGTAGTATTTTGTATAATCTCGACCTTCTCAGTACAATGAAGCCTAGTGCTATTGAAGTACTTAATTCCACGTACCCTCTATACTCCCTAGCTACTAGGATCTCTAGGCTTATAGCTAGGAGACTAGAGCTACCAGGAGTTGCTGGAAGTGACGCCCATAGAGCATATCAAGTGGGAATGTGCTATACTACAGTAGATTCAGATTCCAACTTAGACGATATTCTAGAGGGCATTAGAAGAGGTCGTATTGTAACCTATGGAAGACCTGCTCCTCTATTTCTCAGGTTTAAGTTGATGATAGAATTTCTATCTAATCGTCTTAGATTAGGAAATGAGGAGTCTACTTAAATAACCACCTCTCCTTGGGCATATTCAGTAGTTTTGCACTCTCTTCTTTAGAACTGAATAGTAAACCCCTTATTATAGCTACAGGTACTCCCTCGCTACCATTTCCCATAACTAGCTCCGCTGCTGACGCTATCTCATCAACTATGGCTATTCTCTTGATCTTTAGAGTATATCCCTTCAGATCTTTAGTGCCTCTATAATCCCTGAAAATATTTATCCCGGATACTCCTATAGCTACATCTATTTGTCCTTCTCTAAGTGGCCTTCCTTGAGTATCAGATACTACTACAGCTACATCACATCCTGTTAGTTCATAGAGTCTATACCTAATCTCCCTAGCTGATCTATCTGGATCTATGGGAAGTGTTAGTACGATATCTTCTCTACCAGCTACATTGGACTTATCTACTCCAGCATTAGCACAGACTATTCCATGCTTAGTCTCTACGATCAAGTGCCCTTTGGTGGCTTTAATAACCCTCCTACTCTCTCTAAGTATTATTTCAACAAGTCTTGGATCCTTTCCGACAATATTACTCAATTCTATGGCTCTTTTAGATGGTACTACCCTGTCCAAATATATCACTCTACCTTCAGCCTTAGCTATTATCTTGGATGCTACGACTACAATATCTCCACTCCTTATACCTACGCCCTCTCTCTCAGTAGCTTCCACTATAAGTTTAGCTATATCATCTCCAGTCTTAATCTCAGGTATGCTTTCAAGTCCTATAATCTTTACTTCCTTAGCCATGACAACCTCCGTACGAATATACAGAATCTCTAACTTATAGAGACTACTATGAGTTCTTGTATAGGTTAATGTCTTAACAGGGATCCTATAGAAGAAAACTTCTGATTCAGGTAATAGATACGTAAGCAAGAAGTCTCAATGAATAATATTAAAACATATAAGTAGAACTGTGAATCCTTAGGACCTTTAGATACTATAGTTACTACGGATAGTGCAGCGAAATGCTTATTTTTGAGTTCAGTTTTTTAATGGAGATACCCAGTAGTGGAGGCGAGAACTACGAGACGCAAAGTCAATGTAGAGAAAGTAATCACACTGTGGAGAGAAGGACTTACCGATAAGGAAATAGCGGAGAGGTTGGCTGTAAATCCCTCAACTATAAGCTACTGGCGAAAGAAGTTAAAATTACCTCCTAATAAGAAAGTTCTAATAAATAGAGAGCAGTTAGAAGAACTTGCAGAAAAGGGGTATAGCCTGAGAAGAATAGCAAATGAGCTTAATTATGATGTAAATACCGTGAAGAAGTACCTAGATAAGTATGGAATAGAATTAAAATATAGAGGAAGAGGAAGAAAAGTTCAGTTTGATGTAGAGAAGTTCTTGATAATGTACAGAGGAGGTCTTAACGATAAGGAGATAGCTGAGATTATGGATATCTCTACATCGTGCATATATAGGTGGAGAAAGAGACTGGGTCTACCTCCCAACAGAAGAAGAGAAAGTCGTAGAGATATTGCCAAAAAATTAGTAAGTGAGTTTATGGCTAATAGAGATGTGTGTACTCTAGAAGACCTCACTAACTATGTAACTTCTAAAGGAATAAGCCATAGCACACTATACTCAGTCCTCAGAGATATGAAGATGAAGGGATCACTGAACATAGTACGATTAGTTAGAGGAAGAGGGCCTAGAAAGAAGTATACAGCACATGATCTATTTGGTAAACTCACATGTAAAAGTCTAGTTTACACAAATCCTATGAAATTAATAGACTTCATGAAAAAGCACATAGATATGGAGGATGCAAGAAAGATAAACGTCATAACTAAGGTACTCAGAAATATAATGCCTCACGATCTATATCAATTATGGATTAAAAATAAATGAATACCATAAAGAGTAAAATAGTCCAAGTAGGCTCATAGTGTTATCAGTCAGTCCTTCTTAACTCCACACTCTCCTACCATGAACTTCACTATATTCTTCACTAACTTTAAGTTGTCTTCTACAGTGTTAAATGGATCTAGTATTATAGTTGCATCGCCGATAGCTAAGACCCTCTCCTTGAATGTCAATACTATTGGAGTATACTCTCCAGGCCTCTCGAGTATTGAGTGATAGGTACTGTTACTAGTGAAGACCAAGCCAGTTCCATTAGTATACACATGCGTACACGTAAAGAATACAAGTCTAGTTATGTTGACCATTAGCCAATGATCTGAAATATTTCTCACTACGATGTTCCTATATATTCCATAGTTATCTCTTATATTATAGAGGTACCCATCTGTAAAGTAGATACCAAACTCTTGAGATAGTGAGTTAATATTACTTGCAAGTATACCAGCTGGTTCATGTATGAGTATTAGTCTACCATTGTTACCTAGGTACTCTCTAATTTCTTCCACTATCTCTTTATCGTACTTTGCCAAAGGAGTCATTATGAGTAGACAGGAGGGTCTCTTTTGTAGGTACTCTTTCAGTTCATCCTTTTCTGTAACTATGACTACCTTGTAGCCTCTAGAATTAAGTTCTCCTAGTAAACTATTCATGAGTGGTAGTGGAATATAGTTTCTATGTGCCCCATCTATAAGTATAAAGTGTTCCTCTTCTACAGTTGGTTTTGTGCCTACATTTTTCTTCTCACTACCTCCTATAGAATCTGAACTTATGAGTATAGGAGCTTGCCCTGTCCACACAGTTGAAATGAAATTGCTTGAGTTTATAAAGAGAGGGGAGAGGTAGTACAGTGAGTTTTCAAGCATGGTTATTTTATTAAGCAGTCCTATTGTTAACTTGGTTTTATTTAACCATAAATTATATCCTAGGTCTCTTAATAGCTCCTCTCTAATTCTCTCAGTAATATCGACTACCTCATACTCCTTTATTCGTGTCAAATTCGCTACTAGTGATATGGCATCGGGTAAAGATCCCAACTTATCTATAAGTCCTAGCTCTAGTGCTTTACTTCCAATATAGAGCATTCCTTGTGAAAGATTCAAGAGAGAGATCTTTAGTCTATCTCCCCTACTCTCGTTTATAGCTCTTAGGAAGTTGCCAAGGGCATCCTTAACAGTTAGACAAAATGTATGTACTTCAAACCCTGTGTACTTGTATGGTCCTGTCTCCACTAGTAGTTCTGAGGGTATTATTAGTGGTGGCATTATTGCTATCACACCTATATTGCCTATAAATGATGTAGGTTCGGCTATTATGTATTCTCCAGCAAGTGATACATAATATCCTCCGGATGCAGCCAGTCCCTCTATACATACTACTACTGGTTTTACCCTCTTCAATCTCTTTAGGCTATGATATATATGCTCTACAGTAGATGCTATACCTCCTGGAGAATATACTCGTACTACAACCCCTGCTATAGTATCATTCTCCTCAGCATATCTAATAGCCTTTAGATAGATATCCTTAGAGTACTCTGTTATGAGATATCCATGAATTTTTATTATACCTATTACAGGCTTTTTCTTAGGTAATAGAATGTAGAATGCCATTACCACTGATATTGTGATTACCAAGGCAAGCAGAATAGCTACTATTCTATAGCGTACTTTAATTATCTCCTTTAAGGTGTCCATGTGTTGTTTACTATGATAAATCTAATAAAGGTATCTAACTTCATTACTCGGGATATTCTTTTAGTAGCATTCCTTCTAACCTTATAGGGCGTAGTCTTATAGCCATATTATAGGCTGTAGTTAGTTTACTCTCACTCTCAGAATATATCTCTATCAGCACTTCACCTCTCCTAACTTTTGCACCTGCTTTAACGTGTACTACTACTCCAGCTCCCTTATCCTTAGGAGCTCCTGCTGCTTTCGCTATAGTAGCTATAGCAATATTGTCCACATTGGTCACGTATCCATCAACCGGTGCTACTACTTCTACTTTTTTATCCCCTATAGGTATATCATCGGGTCTTATTTTTGGGTCTCCTCCTTGAGCTTCTATGATCTCCTTCATCTTCTTCCAAGCCTTTCCAGTAAATAGTACTTCTTTGGCTAGATCTTGACCACTACCTCTACTAACCAACCCCGCAATCTCAAATATAAGACCTGCCAGTGAAGTAGCCTTCTCTATAAGGCTCATAGCACCTCTTCCCTCTCTAAGTGCTATTAGTGCTTCTTTAGCTTCTAGTGCCGGACCTATGTAGTAGCCAATGGGTTGTCCACCATAAGTTATAGCACATTTAGTCCTTAGACCTAATCTTTCACTAACCTCTATGAAGAGCCTTGCCATTTTACTAGCTATATCCATATTGCTAACTTTAGCTCCTCTACCGACTGGTAGATCTACTACTAATCTCGATACTCCCATTGCTAGCTTTTTGGAGAGAATACTGGCTATAGTTTGACTCAATGGATCTAGGCTTAGATTTCTCTCCACCTTTATGAATATATCATCAGCTGGAGCTATATTCAACTTTCCTCCCCATACTATAACTCCTCTTGTCTTCGTAGCAACCTCTCTTATTTCATCGAGCTCTAGATCTACTCTAGCGAGTACTTCCATAGTATCCGCGGTTCCAGCCGGACTAGTTATAGCTCTACTACTAGTCTTAGGTATTAATAATCCAACGGATGCAACTATAGGTACTTCTAGTAATGCTACCTTAGAATTCCCCGGGACTCCTCCTATACTGTGGATATCGTACACGGTATCTTCAAATATTATCCTATTTCCTGTCTCAACCATAGCCTCCGTAAGGTACGCTATCTCCTCAGAGTCCAGTCCTACCAACTCTTGAGCTAGTAGAAAGGCCGTTATTTCTATCTCAGAAAGGGATCCATTAACTACATCCCTGATTATTGAGAGAACTTCCTCTTTAGTTAACCTACCTCCAGATATCTTCTTTCTTATGAATGAGACTGAAGAAGGAGGGCTTACTGGGTATATTCCAACTACATCTCCCTCACTCACCCCTAGGGTCTCTACGGTCTCTTTAGGTAATCCTATACTTCCAACTGGTACTAGACTCTTAGTTAGAGCTACAGCAACTGTTAAACTCTTATTACCATATGTCAACATGATCCTATCGTATGGATAAATGTCTAACTTAGAGGCATCTTCTTCATTCATTAGAATCATCTTAGTGCCGCCATATCTGAGATCAATACTCTTGACAGTGAATCTAGCCATGTCAAGATCCCTCGGGACAAGATTATAATACGAAGAGAGAGCTTATAAATTTATCATCGGTAGATGAATAAGAAGAGATCGAGGCTGAGGATTACTAGTTCTCCGAGATTGATACGAAATGTAGATCTGCTCATCCAGTTTATAAGGCCATACATATAATAAACTCGAAGGAAGTTATGGCCGTACACATGGAAAAAGAGAGACATGAGGCCAAGCCGTGCACAGTTCACATTGCGACGTCGGAAATTCTCTTAAGCAAGGGAAGTAGAAGTTAAACAATGAGCTCTATGCACAATTGTCGGAAGAATTCGCCAATCAGCTCTAGCAGTCAAGAGAAGCCACAGGACCGTATACAACTATACGCTATGCATCTTTTTCCTAAAATATCTAGAAGTCAAAGAAGCATGGAGAAGGCTAGGATAAGCTAACCCTCCAACTCGCTGAACTCCGAAGGCTTAGTAGACGAGAGTTCATTAATGACTATGAAAGCCCACTAAATCTAAACCTCTGTATACCCCATCTGCGGAAGACCCGTAGAGACGCTCAGAGAGTTCTGGTTTAAGAAAGTTGGGGAGCTTGGGAAAGCAGCAAAAGGAATAATGAACCTTATAGATGAATTGAGGAAGCATGAGAGCAAGCGCTCAGACAAGATAGGGAGGATAGAAAGCGGATAGATTAAAGTGTGCAACATGGAAATCGAAGTCTCTTCTCTGAAGAACAGAGTAGCTGCGAAGACCAAGCGTGTGGAGAGACTCCACAGAGAAATAGGAGACATCGAAGGTTGGATAAAAGTCCTTAAAACGGAACGAAGAATCAGATCGTCACGAGGTCTTCATCCACTCAGACTGGGACGGCTTCATCACATGAATTATCTATGACGAGTACTATATAAGCATACCCTAGGATGGAATAACCTCAAGAGTATGAGAAGTATGCTTCATCCATTGTAAAGGGTTACTTAATGGATTCATTAATTATGTATCAGTTGTATAATATTAGAAGAGCATCAGACTCTGTGTTTAAATAGTGTACATACGAAAGATATTTAGAACTTTTATAGAGTAGTTAAATTTGAGTGATATTGAGATGGTGAAGAGACCACTACTTGCTAGCGGTACCATCGTAGAGGACTATGAGCCTCTCTTCATGTATTGGAGAGTAGCTGAGGATAGGGGAATTGAAAAAGTAGTATTGAAGAGTGAAGATTTTGAATACCTTAAGTTGATTATAAGTAGGGAGGAAAAGATAACTCTACTCGAACTGAAGAATAGATTATTATCTATAATGCTAGAGAGAGTTAATCCAGATGTAGCTGCAGAAGCCTATAGAAGATTGAGTATAGAACTACCACCAGATGTAGCTAAGAAGATGATAGCCGAAGTATTAGTAGGATGGTTGATAGAGGCAGCTGAGACTCTAAACCTAATAAGGTTGAGGAAAATGTACAAATAGGTTATTTATATTAGAGAACTAAGATGTATTGGTGTCCCTATGTTTAAATTTAAGACCGAACAAAGAATATTCGACATAGCTGGTGTAAAAGTAGGGGGTCAGCCTGGTCAATTACCCACAGTACTTATAGGTAGTATATTCTACCATGGACATAAGATAGTCATAGATCAGAAGAGTGGCAATTTCGATAGACATAGAGCCGAGGAGTTACTCAATAGAGAGAAGGAGTATTCAGAGGCCACTGGGAATCCCAGAATAATAGATATATGCTGTTCCTATCCTGATGCTTTTAGCAAGTTTATAGATTTTGTAGCTAACAATACAGATGACCCCATAGCGATAGATGGGACAACAGCGGATGTAAGAATTGCTGGTGCTAAGTATGTTTATGAGGTGGGACTCTCAGAAAGGACTGTGTACAATTCCATAAACCCACACACAAAAGAACATGAGCTTGAAGTTATAAGAGAGTGCAGAATAAGATCTGCAATTCTACTCACTTTAAACATAAAGAGACCTACAGTTTTAGGCAGATTAGAAGTTCTCAATGAGCTACTAGATAAGGCTAGAGTAGCAAATATCGAAAATATCTTAGTCGATACTACAGTTCTAGATATACCAGATGCGGGACCAGTTAGTAAAGCCATATATCTGGTCAAGGAGAAGTACGGATTACCAGCCGGTGCTGGAGTACATAATGCTGTAGATAGATGGAAGAGTAGAGCTGGGCTAAGTCGTAGAGAATACGAATTAGCTAGTACTGTTGCTAATACTCTTGCTATAGCTATGGGTGCTGACTTCATTCTCTATGGACCTATAGAGAATGCACCTATAGCGTATTTCCTATGTGCCCTAGCCGATGCATATACTGGATTCAGTATTCGACAAGAGTACGGCATAAGACCTATAGTATCAACTCATCCAATGTTTAGAATATTTAGAAGAGACAGAGTACTGAGATTACAGTAGTTATAGGGGATTGAGAGAAGTGATAACAATACCCACTGATACATGTAGATACATACTCAAGTTGGACGGTAGATTAAACTTTATAAAATTCCATGAGACTTGTCTCCCTATATATTACATATATAATATTAATAGAAAAAGAGCAGAGTGGTTAAGTAGTACGCTATACCAGACAGGAATATGGTGTAAGGTACTAGATGCTCGTGTAGTACTATGCTTTCCTATACACATCAGCATACTATTAGAGAAATGTTTTATGGAGAGTACTGCAGAGGGACCTCTCAAGTATATGGTAATCGCAGTAAGACATTGCATGAAATATTGGAACTCCATGGCAGCTCTATGGCTTTCAGATCCCCTAGGTAAGCTACTGAAGTTTCTCGATACCATACCCCAGTGGTTATGGAGTATCGAAAAGGATTGTCTAATGGATATGTTAAAGAGACCAGAGAACTACATAGACCTAATGGATATAGATGAATTCCTAGATTTTCTAAGTAAACTCTATAGGACTAGTGGAACTATCTCGAGAGATGAAAGAGGGGAAAAAGTACTTGAGATCATCATAAAATCTCCTCAGCCTTTCACTCATAAAGTAATTGAAAGGATCCTACATAGAATGACATTATTGGGCCTACTAGAGAGAGAACCCTATGTTGGAAATCTCTGGAGTGATATAGATTCGGCCTACCACATTAAGATAGCAGGGGAGGAGCGTATTAAGAGACTTATCGACTTAATTCCATGAAGAGAAGTACTCCCACCTGTCCAGATACTTTACATTCAAATCTCCTTCCTCCCCGTGTAGGAATCGAATGAACGTTCCTCCAATATAAGGAAGGTAATGCAACCATGTGGGGAATAAAATAGTGAGTTGATTACAAAAGCACATGAGTGGGAGTAATAGTGAAATAAATAAGTTCCTCAAGACTTCTCGGAGGCGTTAGGATTAATAGTAAGATACTATACACTCTTCATGTGATTGAAGTATGAAGCCGGTGAGTTTTGGAGTTATAGGATCTGGAGTAGGAGCTACATTTGCTATAAGAGCACTTAAAGAACTAGAGAAGGAGGGAATAGTAAAGGTTATAGCCGTAGTGAGTAGAAGGGAGGAAAGAGCTAAGGACTTTGCCTCTAAATGGGGTGTTGAGAGGTGGTACACTGACTATGTCAAGATGTACAAGGATGCTAAGCCGGATGCTGTAGCTATATGTACACCTCACTACCTACACTTCTCTATGACCATAGATGCTATAGATGAGGGAATAAACGTCCTAGTAGATAAGCCTATGGCTATAAACCTACATCAGACAGATGCTATGATAAAAGCTGCTGAAAAAGCTGGTGTAAAGCTGGGTGTAATCTTTCAGAGTAGATTCGATCCAAAAGTTAGGAAAATAAAAGAGGCTGTGGATACAGGAAGAATGGGTAAGCTAATTCTAGGAGAGGCTATAGTGGAATGGTTTAGAACAGAGGAGTACTACTCCAAGAGTCCATGGAGAGGTAGATGGAGCACTGAAGGAGGGGGAGCACTCATAAATCAAGCGATTCATACAATAGATCTACTGCTCTGGATCATGGGAGATCCTGAGTACCTCTGGTCTCAGATAGATACAGTAGCACATGATATAGAAGTTGAAGATCTAGCTGTAGCACTAATAAGATTTAAAAACGGTGCTTTCGGGGTAATTCAAGGAAGTACTGCTATATATCCAGGACTTCCTACTAGACTCGAAATCCACGGAGTAAATGGAACAGCTATAATCGAGGGAGAAAAACTCAAACTACTAGCTATAAAGGGGGAAGAGACATACTCTGAAATAGAGGAGAGAGGAGAACTAGCTGCATGGGCTAGACCGGAGGCTGTACCACCATATAATCATATAGCTCTGATTAGAGATTTTGCTCAGGCAATACTAGAGGATAGGAAACCCCTTGTAGATGGATATGAAGGAAGAAGATCGATAGAGCTCATAAGAGCTATCTATGTATCGGGTACTACTAAGGAGGTAGTTAGGTTCCCCCTCACTGAGATCTAATTTTTTCTGCCTAAGATATTTCCTACCTGGAGAACTTTATATAAGATCTAGAATTCTATTGATCAGTATGCTCATACTAATAGTGGATAACAGCCCCATAGGGCCATACAGACCTAGAATTACTAGGTTCAGAAAGAGGCTAAAAGAGCTAACAAAGGTTAGTGTAAAGGCTGTGAGCTTCTCCTCTCTTAGATTAGAGCGTATAAAGAAGCTAGTAGATAAATCAACAGCTCTTATACTGGGTGGATTTGGTACATGGATTCCTAGGGAATACTATCCTATAGTGTATAGAGAGGAATTCACCCTCATCAGAGAGAGTGATAAGCCTATTCTAGGAATCTGTGGGGGACATCAACTAATGGCCATAGCTCTAGGAGGGGCTGTAGAGGGACAGGGGTATATGGTAAGGGGTTTTAAGAAGATAGAGATACTCGAATATAACCCCCTGTTTGATGGATTAAATAAGTTTATAATAGTATACGAGAGTCATAGAGATCATGTCGTTAAGCTACCATTCGATTTTAAAGTAGCAGCTACTTCAAAATACACCAAGATAGAAGCCATGTACTCAATCAGTAGACCATTGTATGGTGTACAGTTCCATCCTGAAAGATATAATAGTCGCTATACAGATGGAAGAATTATATTGGAAAACTTTTGGAAGATTGCTAAGGGTCTACTTTAACCTAACCATGTCCACTATCTGTTCTAGATCCTTCTTCCATTTACTTGATACAGGATGTAGGTTGAGAGAAAGAGGAGTTATAGATATCGATTTTTCATTAAATACTGTATGAACATCTGTATCCTCTTCAGCCACATCAACTTCCTCACCATATATCCAGTAGTACTTCCTACCTCTAGGGTCAGTCCTCTCCACTATCCTCTCCGTAAACCTTAATTTCGCCAGTCTGGTGATCTTTAAATTCACTCCTCTTTCATATGAAGGAGGGAAGTTTACATTCAATACATCAACTCCTTCTGGAAAGCCCTTCTCTAGGATGCTACTAGTTAATCTTCTAATGATATTTTTTGTGATCTCAGTGTACTTAGGATACTCTACAATATCGCTCATACTACTTATCGCCATAGAGAAAGCTACAGCCTTTATATTCATGAGTGCTGCCTGAAGACATGCTCCTACAGTACCAGATGCTAGGACTAGTTGGAGACTAGTATTATCACCTATGTTAATTCCTGATAATACTATATCGGGGGGACTTTTCATTAACTTAGATACTGCGATGAGAATTACATCAGAGGGATTTCCACTAACGGAGTAAAATACTTCACTTCCAACCTTAACCCTACTCACACGAAGTGGTTTATGTAATGTAAGACTTAGGCTGGTAGCACTTCTAGGCCTTTCTGGAGCTACTACCATAATATTCCCTAGGTCTTTTACTGCATCGTAGAGTATCCTTAGTCCGGGACTATATATACCATCATCGTTGGTTACTAAGATGTTCCATGTCATAAGTCCTCTTAAGATTAAGTGATTAATTATCTTTACGGTAGTATCATAGTCTTAAGTTTTTTATCTTCATGACTTAGTAAAATATCTGGGAATAATGGTATAAATATGCATATATCATATATTTAATGTATATTTATGGAAGAATACTTTCACTCACCCCTCTTAAATAGTATTTTAAGTAGGGAACTATAGTATAAACGTGAGTGCTTGATGACAAGTAAAATGAATAAATGTAGAATTAAGGGATGCAGAAGACCTCGGGAGCTATTCATAACACTAGACTACCATACTTATGGAATATGTAGGAAACACTATAATGAAATCATAGTAGAGGTTTCAAAGTTGTTGAAATCCAAGAAGTCTACAACTCTAGAATCCATAATTGAAGCTTCACCTAAGGGTAGATTAATACTTAACAATAGTTCTTAGAATAGTAGTGAACTCCACCATAGTCTTCCTATTTTTACAATTGTACCACAGGAGAGGTCCTAGGTGAACACTAGAAGCTTCCTACTTAAGTAGGAGGCGATTCACACCAAGGGGTCGTCTTGGATAAAGTTTAGTAGCCTCAGAGGACTACTTTCTTCTCCTAATGAGGAACAGTGCTATAGCTAGTACAACGAATAATGCTACTCCTGCAACTATTATTATGTAAGGAGTTTCCTCAACAGGTAGAGGTTTAAGTTCCACTTCATACGACTTAGATATACTCTGAACAGGGGGTATACATGCTCCAAATGCGTGGAAGCCAAAAACCGTAGTTAGTACTCTCATATCTGTGACGGCGTAGGGAGGTCTGAGGTAGTTTATGGCTTGGATGATTATATTAGCATCCGTTGATATATTGTGAACTCCCTTAGGTAGTGGAAGTACTGTATCAGCATCTAGAACTATAGGCACTCCATCTATAGTGACTGTAGTCTTTCTATAAGTGAAGAGGTAAGCTTCCCCCTCTGGTATGAGTATCTTTGCTGTTTGACCCGCTCCTAGACCGAAGTAGGAAATTCCTGAGCCTCTATCTGGATCATAAAATGCGAGTACAATAGGTCTATCGCTCTCTACAGCAATATACTCAGCCTCTGGTTTTAGTTTAACAACATCGGGTCCTACCTTAACTCCTCCTATCTTCTTACGGTATGTTAGATCCACCACTGTTACTTTAGTCTCCTTTAAGCTAAGTATCGTAAATCTAGCTGAACACTTAAGCTGCCAGTCACGAGTTGAGGGGGCATAGAATCTGGTGCCTATAAATCCTCCAGTAGCCGATGGGAAGTATATGAATTTTCCTATAGCTATGTGTTGAGCTATAATACCATAACCAGTTAGTATGGATCCCATAGCCACCATTACGTGTCCCGTAGATACTATCCTATAAGTAGTAATACCGCTTAGTATTAGCCCCTTAACTTCATTAGGTTTCAGTTCAAAGCTCTCAATAGCCTTACCCGTAGTATCATACACGGTAACCTTACACTCCTCCAGTGAGTACACATGGATGACGTTATGAGCTGGTTTTACAAGGCTAGTGACTAGGAATATGAACTCTTTACCTACATAGCCTCCATCCGTACTCGTTAGAAATGTCGTAGGATATACAGACCAACCGGGTCCTCCATAGAATCTAGGAGAGGCATTCCTCTCTAACACTACTCGCTCAAAGGTATCACCACCCATCAACATTACTGTCGCTGGCTTATCGGTAACCACCTTAAATGAAGTTCCATTGGGAAGGGGTGTGAGTTCATACTTCATCCTATCTATTGTGAACTCATTAATGAGCTTTAGTCCAGGAATCTGATAGATTCTCACCTTAGTATTATCATAGTTTCCAACTACTACCACAAATCCTCTCTCCTTAATAGTCCTCTCATCAAGTAGTGCTTTAGTCGTGTACTCGGCTATAGGTCTATAGGGTTTGAACCAGAAGATATTCCAGGGTATGTGTCCATAGTATATGTACTCCTCAATCTCACTAGTTACTGGTATAAATAGGATTAGTACTAATATGAGTAGGAGGAGAATCCCGTACTTCATATTCTCCATTAATAGACCTTCGCTCTAGTCTTAAAAACTTTTAAGTCACGAGTAAATCCTCCAACCTAAGTATGCTACTTTAATTATTATGACTCTGTGGATCTCCGTGAATTCGAAAGGATAAAGTTTAAGATCTAGGATTCCTAGGTCTTGTTTGGTGAGAGGTTGAAGAAGAGGTTTGAATTCCTAGAGCATATTTCTGATGCATATATAGCTGCGTATGGGAAGAGTCTTGAAGAAGCTTTCGAGAACGCTGCATTAGCAATGTTCGAGGTTATGACAGATACCAGTAAGGTTGAGACTAAGATAGAACGTACTTTTGAAGCTAGTGGTTATGATGAGTATGAACTACTTTACGACTGGTTGGAAAAGCTGTTGATAGATTACTATTCAGAAAACCTTGTATTCTCAAAGTTCAAGGTTGAGTATATAGAGAAGAGCTCAGAGGGATTTAAGCTTAAGGGTAGAGCTATGGGAGAGAGATTCGATCCCTCTAGACACGAAAGTAGAGTAGAGGTCAAGGCAGTCACTTACTCTCTAATGGAAATATATAAGGAGAATGAGATGTACGTATTAAAATTCGTACTTGATATCTAACTTAATCTAGTAGCCCCTTCTCCCTCAGAGCGTTCAATATCCTATTAATTATCACTGGGGGTTCTCTGTTCACGTGGATGTTTATGAATGTTACTCCTCTAGCCTTATAATACTCTATTACGGGCTTACTCTGTCTCTTATAGACTTCCAGCCTCCTCTTTATGACTTCAGGTCTGTCATCTTCCCTTTGAATGAGCTCTCCTCCACATACATCACATACTCCCTCTTTCCTAGGAGGTAGAGGTGGTAGTATGTACTCGACTCCATTTATGATCTTTTTGAGCTCTATTATGTTGTATATAGCACCACATCTAGAACATATTCTCCTACCCGATAGCTTCTCGATTATTATCTCATCTGGTATTACCAGGTTTATTATAGCATCTATAGTGGTAATCTCATCTAGCGCCCTAGCTTGAGCAGTAGTCCTTGGATATCCATCTAGAATAAATCCCCTACCGTGTAATCTCTCTATCCTATCCCGTACCACCTTTATTACTATCTCATCTGGAACTAAGACTCCTCTTCTCAGATACTCCTCTACTTTTTTACCCAACTCAGTCCTCTTACTAACTTCTTCTCTGAATATATCTCCTGTAGAGATTTTCTCTATACCGAGGATCTCAGCTATTCGAGTAGCATATGTTCCCTTCCCAGCACCAGGAGGCCCGAAGATTATCAATCTGAGCATCTGATCACTCCTAGTTGAAGAGTACAATCTTATATATAAAATTCAGGTGGAGGGTTGAATAGAGGTAAAAAACTATCCTTTAGTCTGGGGCATAACTATTCTGTATGCTGTAATTAATGGTACTCCAATGATTGATGCTATCAAAGTCATGAGAAGTCTCTCAGCTACAGATATTGGGAGAACAGACATGAAAATAGTAGGGAGTAGAGGAATAGCTTTAAGGGGCATGAATAACTCTGCAAATGTTATAAAGGCTAGATTTCCGTACATGTGATCAGCCATGAGTCCACAGTAGCTTACTAGTGGTACTATCAAGCTTCTCTTGAGTATAACTCTACTACTATACTCTCCCTCAATACTTCCACTTAACCAATTACCTACTACTATGGTTATAAATAAAGCCACCAGATGTGGAATTGGGTATAAGGGTGCACTTTTACCTACCCATGTCAGATACCAACATACTATAAGTCCTCCTATAATACAACTAGCGAATATCCAACTAGGTAGTCTTTTTAATTCACGTGTAGTGAGGAATCCTGTAGTTAAGCTTGAGATTACAGGAGCTGGTATGAATACTGCTGAGTGAGGTGAGGGAGTTCCTGGAGGGAGGAGCCATGCGAGGAGTACTCCAACTAATGCTGTTAGTCCCCCCTTCCATGGGCCTAGGAGAATACCAAAGACAGGAGCTATGGATGCAGCCAGATCTATTCTTCCTTTTCCACCTATAATGGGGATACCTGGGAGTGCTGCTATGATTACATATAAGGCCGCTAGTATGGAGATTAGGGCCAACTCTCTAGACTCTAGTCTCATACTCTCAGTTTACCTAGTTACAAAGCTTTATAAATATTTGCACTTCCATACACCTAAACTACACTTCATAGTATCGAATTTCATAGCTATAGTAATATATTAGCAAACCATGTAATTGTACAGGGTGCACTGAATGGAGTTAAGATACTGGCCATATGTAATACCACTACCCATGAGAAAAGAGAATAGATTAAGATTTCTTTTAAAGGTTTTTGGATCTGATGTAGCAGTAGGTATACTAGAATTAACCCCACTGGAGGGAAAGATCGCTCAAAAAGAGCTCATAGAAAAACTACCATACTCCAACAAAACTATAATAAACCATCTGAATAGCCTAGTATCCATGGGAGTGCTCAGAGAGAGTATGGAGAAAGTAGTTAGATGTGGAAGACATGTATGGGTCAAGTACTATTCACTGAGCGAGATTGGAAGATGGATAGCACTCCTTATAGGTCCGAAAGAGCCTGTGGAGAGGAAACTACTAGAACGTGTAGTTCGAGAGAGCTTCAGACTATACGTAAAATCCCTTCTAGAACTCTGTGAAAAATATGAACTTCATATAGATCTCCTACTAAGCATAGTAGATGAGGAGTTGAAGAGATTGAGATCCAGTGGTTGAGTCATGAGAACTGTTATCTCAACAAAACTGGCCTACATAGTAGAAAAGATAACAAGGAGTGCACAACTCTCTATGCTTCTAGAGGTAAGTGCCTATCCTAAGCCCGGTAATGTACATAGGCTCAGGGACTTCAGAGATACGAAGTATGAGCACTTCCTAGTAGCCTCTGTAGTGGCATCTAAGCACTTTAGAGAGGCCGCTGTAAGGGGTATTGAGGTAAGTCTCGGAATCAGAGACCTTAGCCAAGTTGGAATAGGTGAGATGTTGAGAGCATCAATCCATGAGATAATGAGTCATCATAGGGGAGGTAATACATCACTAGGAACTATGATGCTATTACTTCCATTAGCTACAGCCTCTGCAATAGCTCTAGTAGACAAAGGTGATCTAGAAGAATACCTCAGGAGAGTCCTAGTAGAACTTATTAGATCTACCACAGTCAGAGATTCCATAGAGCTATATAGAGCGATAAGATTAGCTAGACCTGGAGGATTGGGTAGATCTGAATGGTTAGATGTAAATGATGACTCCTCCTTTGAGGAGATAGAGAGAAAGAACATAACTATGTATGAGATACTTGAATATTCTTCAAACTACGATACTATAGCTTATGAGCTAACACATGGATATAAGATAACATTCGATCTAGGAACTCCGTACCTAAACCTCCTACTGGAGAAAGGGTACGACATCAATACAGCAGTAGTTAATACCTACTTGAGAATATTAGCAGAGATACCAGATACACTAATCACTAGAAAGTTCGGAAAGACTGAAGCGCTAAGAGTATCGAAGATGGCTAAAAGAGCTCTAGAAGCTGGAGGTATGACTAGGGAAGAAGGAAGGATTCTAGTGGAGAAAATGGACTACGAATTAAGTAGAAATGGCATAAACCCCGGAACTACAGCAGACCTGATAGCATCATGTCTAATGTTACTCTTACTGAAGAACCCTACATCACTAATAGTTAAATAATATGTATCTGTGACACAGATTGCTTATATACTCACCTACAATCACATGTGTACGAAAGATAATTTCTGACTACTTTATCTATAATTATTAGGTGAAACTTCTAGTAGTTAGTGTTCACAGTTAACTACGAGATCTCCTTCTTTATAATGTATCCTGATCCATATTCTGTCGTACCAAGTACTACCCTGTAATACGTCTTATTTGTATCAACCTCAGTGACAAGCTCTAATTTACCCCTGAATACCACTCTATCTCCACTATCAGCCAGATCACAGAAGAGACCCTCATAGGATACTATCTCCCTTACGTCATCTACTGATACACCTCTGTAGACTACTACATCCTCTACCTTATACACAGCTGGGAGAAATATGGACTCTTGAGAGGAGGATATAGTAGCCTCCCCTTCAATAGATCCTACATGGTGGTAGATTTTATCTCCATACTTTTCCCTAATATCAAGGTCACTCCTTATGGGATGTACGGAGAACATCCTACCCTTATAGACTCCATAGTTCCACCTCCTCTTGGCTATGGTTCTGAGAATACCCTCTGGTAAATTGAATTCTCTAGATCTTCTTCTGCACCACTCTAAAATGTACTTTTTGCCCTGCGGTCTAATCTCCTGAATACCGCGTTTCAGTATTTCTCTAAGCCTTAGTGCCTCCTCTAGTCCATATACTGTCATGTCTATATCGGATATCTCTGGATTATGTATTCCTAGAAGTATGGATCCAGTAATACCCATTCTATCTAGTTGTACTCCAGCTTCTCTAGATATGAGCTTAATGAGTTCTAAAGCCCTCTCTTCAAGTATATCTCTAGGCCCTCTCTCCATAATCTCACACAATTTGAGTTCAGGGAGGTAGTACTTCTTCACATAGTCCTCGGGTACCATAGAAAATTCTATGTCTCTTACTCTACAGTAATGAATATACTGTGGATACTTTTCTCTGAGAAACTTGAAAGTATCCTTGACGTTTAGTACATGGTATCTCTTGAGTATTCTTCTATACTTGAGCGTACCCCTACTCCATATACTCTCAGATGCCTCAGTCTCAGGTATATACTTTAAGTAGGCTGTGTACATACCCGGTGGGTGTAAGTAGCCTACAACGCAGAACATGAAGCCCTCTATAGTTTCGATGAAGTCCCTATCTCTTATAGACCTCAAGTTAAATTCTCCCTCTTTTAGCCATGTACTTTGGAGGTGGTATAGGTGATCCGATTAATCTATTGGCTAGTGGAAAACACCATAGAGCATTTATGAAGTACCACCAGTATAGATTTAATTTGAGTAGAAGAAGTGGCATCAATATGTAGGATTCCTGAGAGAATGTGTTCGACATTAACCACATTCCAACTATAAAGATAAATGTATTTAGGATGTAGACTTTAAACTTCTCCATATCTAGATCGCTTTTAGCTCTGTCCACCATGCTCTTCCTCTTCATAACCCTGCGGTATAGCTTTCTATCTTTAGTCCTTACCGCTTTCTCTCTCATTTCATTCCACCTCTCTATAATCTCAATACACCTCTCTACTTTTTCCTTATTCACTATAAGCCTACTCGCTATCGAGGTGATTAGAGCTAGTGCGAAAACCACTACAGGCATATATATTAAGTCTAGCTTCATCGGACCCTCTTACCTCCACCTCCCTTTCATTGAAAGAAGTAGAATACTTATATCTTGTGGGATAAGCTCTTCTTCTCCTAGTCCTTTTAATTATCTCTCACAGGAAATTTCACCGTCATTGCCTCGTTACTCGGTGATGATAGTAAAAGTTGAGTTCTAGTAGTGGGGATAGAGGGTGAGGTGAAAATTTAATTAGAGATTATATAAACTTAAAGGTAGGATTATCATGAAAACGAGATATTTGCTCTTAATACTAGTGCTCGTTATATCCATGCTCGTACTGGCGATACCTAGGAGTAGAGAGCAGGTTGAATACGTATACTATGGATACGTACCATGGAACATATACCAGGTCAAACCGAAGTACATCTATCCCCGTGAGCATGAGGCCGCGATCATCGATGAGGAGAGTGTTAGATCCAGCGCTCTATTAGTTGTGATAGGTAATCATGAGGATACTCGTGTGAGAGTCTATAGACTACCCTTGGAGTTGATTGATGAGTTCACCCTGGATAAGATGGATTATAGGAAGATAAGGCTTCCAAATGCTACCTTTTTCAAGGTGGTTACATCAAAACCAGCGACAGTAATGTTGATGGGTGGTGCACCCCTAGATAACTGGCCTGAGAAACCACCAGAGAAGTGGCCAAATAGGGCCAACATACCCATATTCCTGATAAGTACTGAGGGTACCTATGTGGGTAAGGAGTTCATCTTCCTAGCAACATGCTACACAACCCCACCAGGATGGGATGGTGGAACCTTCAGAGTCTACGCTCTAGAGGACTCTGAGGTTAGGCTATACGATGAGAAGGGTAAGATAGTAGCTAGTTTCAAGCTAAGAGCTAATGAGGTTAAGTGGCTTCCACTTAAGGGATTTAGGATATATAGACTGGTGTCTACTGGAAATATTATGGCCTGTACGTGTGCACTTAGAATCAACTACCCCATGTTCTACCCAACCCCAACTGGTGGATTTGTGGGTAAGGTATTCTACGGCCCCTTTGCAGATAAATTCGAACCCGAGTGTGCTTGGAAGTACATAATTACTAGTGTTGAGGATACTAAGGTTAAGCTCGTGGACTTGGATAAAAGACTTGTACTAGGTGAGGTGAAGGTTAAGGGTGGGGAGAAGGTTGAACCCACAAAGATCAGTTTGAATATGTTCATAGAATCCGAGAAGCCAATAGTAGTCCTAATGGGTGACTGGTTCATATCCACTGGAGTCACCTTCATGGGCTTGAGAGCAGGACAGACAGCATGCATATACATACCAGAAGGAGAAGCATACCTATTCAGC
>QMRW01000006.1 GCA_003650785.1 Thermoprotei archaeon
ATCATGATTACCTGGAATCAAGTATACCTCTTCAACAAGTTGACATAGTTGTTCTAGCAGTCGACGCACATCTTCTGCTTCTCTTCTTTCATATCCTAAAATACTATGCTTAAGATCGCCCAAAAGTATTAGCTTACGTATTCCATACTTGTCTACAAGGTTTAGGAGTTGAGAGGATATCTTGTCAGTTTGGAGAGGTAAGCGTATACCCCTACCTTTGAGGTCTATTTCGAACCCTATGTGTAAATCTGCAACTATTCCATAAAGTTCGGAATCCTTTTCCAGTAGTACTGCTCGATCTTCGAATAGTATTCTTAGCATATACTCAGTCCCTTTACTCTTTATATGGATCGTTCAATTCCTATACTAGTATAATTAAGACTGAAGTCTTTAAATAGTGCACCTACATGTAGTTAACCTAGAGTAATGCAGCTGAAAAAGGAATGGGCAGAAGAGTTAGAGAGAAAATATGGCGTCAGATATAGAAGAGCCTACAGAGCTGTTATGAAGAAAAGGGTGGTAAAGGTAGTAGTAAGAGGAGGTAAAGGAGCTATTTGGCTTGTATACTCTCCAAAGAGAAAAAGAGTTCATTTAGTAATACCTGGAGAAGCATGTAGTTGCGAGGATTTCTATGTGAACTCTCTTCTGAGAGGTAACATAGATAGTTGCTATCATATGATAGCACAGGAGATTGCAGAGGCCACTGAGTTCTATGAAGAATTAGTCGTTGATAAAGAGGAGTTAGCGGAGTTTCTTAGTGACCTTTATAGAAAATTGATATACGCCCGATAGTTTCGATCTACTCCTCGTACTCTGCTGAAACCTCAGCTCTAGTCTCTATCCTCTGTACCTTTCCATCTCTAAGATAGACTATTCTATCGCTTACGTCTATCATCTTTAGATCATGAGTAGCTGTTACTATAGTCACTCCCTTCTCTTTATTCAGAGTCCTCATCAAGTTTATGATCTCAAGCCCTGTGTGTAGGTCTAGGTTTCCTGTTGGTTCGTCTGCTAGTACTATTGCTGGATCATTTGCTAGTGCTCTAGCTATTGCAACTCTCTGCTGCTGACCACCAGAAAGCTCAGTAGGCTTGTGATATAATCTATCTCCCAGACCTACTCTCTGTAGAAGTTCAGTAGCCCTCTTTATTCTCTCTTCTCTAGGTACGCCAGCAAATATCATAGGAAGCATAACATTTTCCAATGCCGTTAGTACTGGAATTAAATTAAAGGTTTGGAATACGTAACCAATTTTCCTATTTCTTAGCCATGCTAATTCGTATGCATCTAGTTTACTTATATCCACTTCATCGATATACACTCTCCCTCTAGTGGGTCTATCTAGACCCCCTATCATGTTAAATAAAGTAGTCTTACCCGAACCTGAGGGACCCATTATGGATACATACTCTCCTCGCCTTATCCTTATATTTACACCATCAAGAGCTTTGACAACATATCTCCCCATGTAGTAGTACTTTGCTAGGTCCTCAGTTTCAACAGTATATTCATACCTCATTTATATCACCTCATATCTCATACCTTAATGCATCAGCAGGATTTAACTTTGCTGCATAGTAGGCTGGGTATAGAGATGCTACTATACTTAGAAGGATAGCTAAGATTACAGAAGCAAGTAGTAATGAAATTACTGCTGGGATATTGAAGCCTAGTAATCCTACAGAGAGAAGAGCTTTACCTACGGCCTCCATACTAAATTGCATTGCACCATAGATTATAGCGGCTATTAATCCTATTATATATCCTAGAATCCCTCCTATACCTCCTATTATGGATGATTCCATGAGGAAGAATGTTAGTATATGTCTATCTAGAGCCCCCAGGCACTTCATTGTACCTATCTCTTTGTACCTTTCTGCTACTGCTATGAGCATGGAATTTGTTATACCCACTCCGCTTACTAGTAGTGAGATAAATAGAAGCCAGTACTGATACGCTCTAATTCCTTCGACGACTCCGGTAGCACTTTGCTGTACCTGTGACATCATTAGTATAGATACCATGAAAGCTATACCCAGTATTATGGAAGCTGTTGTTATTGCAGCTCTTACAAATCTCTTTCTTATATTCTCTAGCGTTATTCTAAAGGCTTCGGAGAAAGGTAGTTCAATACTTCCTATCTCCCACTCTCCTACACTCATATTTATCACAGATTTTATATGTAGTGCTTAGTTAAACTTTTCTATAATACTTTGAACAGTCCTACAGGAGTATCAGAAACCCTTAATAGTCTAATTGTAATACCTTTAGTAGATGAGGAGGATGGGAAGAACTGAGGGATTTCCCTTTGATGTACCTATCTCGCACTGACGAGTAATTTTCTATGCTATGCATTCACTGAAACCATATGAGAAAAATAGGTAAGATTCTAAATAGGGAGATAGAGAAACTACAGGACTTTGGATACTTACCCCTTCAACATAACTTTAAACTACGTGGGAAGTATAATCATAGTTGAAGAGATTAGTCTAAAAGGGCTTACTATTGTTACAAACTAGAGCATAAGTAAAGCGACAGATAGCAATTTTCCGAGGTGTAATAGAGAATGCATATTTAGTACTCAGTAATCTGACAGTTCTTCGGACAAGCTATGTTTATATTACTAAGAGGATATCGTGATAAAGTATGAATAAAGAAGGACACGTAGGTCTGAGTATGCTTTTCACAACTCCTGTAGTCCTACTATACCCTGGAGAGATATATGATCTGGGACTATGGATATGGATATGCTTTTTCATAGGAATGAGTACATGGCCTGATCTAGATCTAGAATTCGAAATGAAGCATAGAGGTTATACTCATACGCTACTAGCCTCTATAGTCTTCGGGATAATAGGAGCATTAATAATCTTGCATGCCCTACCTGAGCACACCTTTACTGCGTTCTTAGGTGGTATTACTGGAACGTGGTCTCATCTGGTAGGCGATCTTCTAACCTTCATGGGATTTAAACCCCTATGGCCATTGAGTGATAAAGAGATTGCACTTAAGTTATTCCGTAGTAACGATAGAAGAATTAATAGGTTATTTGGAAAAATGGGGGTACTCACATTAACTCTTGCACTAATAGGGAGAGCCTTGAAGTAGAGTCCGTAGAATCTATGAAATGGATTCATAATGTGCTATTGGTTAATTGCCCTATGGAGCTATTGGAATAATATACGGTCCTTCGGGTATCACTGTTATATCTGCCTTCTTCCCTACAATGTTCTCAGCCACTTCAAGGGCTTCCTCTAAGCTCTTTACTGGAATCATATTGAGTCTCTTCAGTAACGGTTCGTTTTCGCTTCTGCTCACGACAATAATTGTAGCTTTCTTCATAACCCTAGCCAAAATATGTGCTTGCCATTGATCTGGAATAGGTTCTGACTCAATTATCCTAGTCAGTATTTCTCCAGGTTCGGAAGTACCCTCTACTAGCCGTAGGAAGTCCTCGTGTCCTCCTAATCCATCTCGGCATTCTACAGCAGCTATTATCACTCCTCCTTTCTTAACAACACTTGCCGCTGTATCCATACCCTTAACTGCTTGGTAGATATCCCTATCTAGGGGATATCCTCCATTAGTTGTTATTACTATATCGGTAGGTCTACTATATGGAATCTTAACGTATTTTTCCAGTAGTTTTACTCCCTCTAGGTGTGCACTAACAGGGTCACCGACGAATACTCCTCCTACCTTTTTCTCTACATTAACTATTACATTAATTATGAAGTCCAGCTTTGTAGTTTTCATGAACTCCATCATATCTTCATGTACGGGATTTCCCTTGAGAATACCGACTCTAGCCTTTGGATGTGCGATCATATTGTATCTGTGATTACTAAAGATAGAAGTGGCGCCAGCCACTCCTGGAAGTATGATTTTACGACCACCACTATATCCTGCAAAGAAATGAGGCTCTATAAGTCCAATCCCTATCACTATATCACTTTCGATCACAAGTTTGTTGATCACTATTGGAGTACTATATCGAGTCCTAATATCGAGATCAAGAAGCTGGTCTTGTTCGAGAGCATTATGATTTAGTACCTTGTACTCGGAGATAATGTCTCTTCCTAAAAGTTCCTCAATCTCAGAGGGGATAGCAGGTTTGTGTAAACCGTTAGCTATTAAAATATTAATCTCCGCCTCAGTGGTCATTCGTAACAACTTTAAAAGGGACTCTAGTATATCCTTAGTGGGACAGTTCCTAGTTTTATCAGGTATCAGAATTGTCACAATTTTTGCACTTTTTACGAGTTCGGGAAGAGGAGGAGAGTTTATAGGCTTCTTTAGAGCTTTTTCTACTTCTAGTTCTAGATTTTCAACTGGGTGTATTGACTTGGATAAAAGTAGGGTAGTCTTCTCTTCCGGTAGGGAAGCCTCTAGATAATTCTTTCCATAGGGAAGTCTTACTATCATTCTCTCATGCCTTTACTCCTAGCTCTGTAGGTGAATTTCTCAAAAAAGCCTATGGAGTCTAGTGCGGTCAGTAGTGCCATTATGATAGCTGTTGATGCATGATCTGTAGGAAGGGTTACTGTAGGTATAACATCTATCATGTAATCGGAATATCTGAGTACACCTCGTGGTAGTCCCTCTCTGGACCCTATTAGTATATTCACTCTTGAACTCCTCCTGATATCCTTTGCTATGTCTTCAATTACGGATACTAGGGGGGCACCTCTAGTGGATGTACCTATTATGAGTTCGTCTCTTCTCTCTCTAATCAATTGGTAGAGATCTTGAACTGATATAGGTACTTTATGGGGTTTATGGGAATATGTCTTCACTTGTATTCTATATCTAGAGTCTCTACCCTCTACTAATCCTTCAATAAATACCTTTAGTTCTTCCGCATCCACCGGTAAGTATGGTGCTATGACAAGTTCTTTAATTTCAAATGTCTGTACAGCACGTCCTATTCTAACTCCTACTCTATAGATCCCTTCAGGATCTCCTCCATAGGGTGTTTGTATTATGGCTAACTTGGATAGAAGTGGCCTCATTAAAGACTTTCCAGGTCTTAACTTCTTCCACTCTTCCTCGCCTTTCATGATAGAAATAAAGGCTTTATCTTCTATTATATCAATTCTCACTACTTTATCCGGGTAATTTAGATCCACATCAGCTGAGGTAACTTCCTGTATCCTCGTACCTACTAGAGTGTTAATTTCTATACTGGTAAAATTATGTCTACCTCTTCTAATAGTTCTTACCGCGAAGGTCTCTGAGGCCATGATATTTTCCCGGGAGAGCTCCGCAGCCTTCTCCGCTATTTTCTGTGGATCAGCCTCTATTTCTGCTAATACTCTCATTAAACTCTCTACTTCTGGAACTTCACTCTTAATCAGCTCATATGCTACATCTATATCCTTTTCTACTTCTATTAAAATTATTCCTGAAAAGCCATGAGGCTTAATTACTATCCTAGGATTCTCTAGAATCTCAGCTATTCTATGGGCTGCTATTTTCTCAACACCCCTTATAGTGGTAGCCAGTAAGTAGGGCATATTCCTCAATAGTTATTGTGGAGAATTTATATTTGGCTATTCTCCGGTACTGCGGCTATTCTTCTAAAGCCCTCCTAAATTTCATACCATATTCTATTATACCCTCTTCTCCTTGCGTTTTAAGACATCTGAAAACAGCCTCAACCTTGATACCCGGTCTTAACTCGTTGAAGTCTATATCAGTCAATTGGGCGATTACTTCTGTACCATCTTCTAACTTTATCAATCCCACAGCATAAGGTGCGTATTCCTTGAATTCCACTGGAGGGTAGTGTATAATAGTATAGCTAAGGAGTACCCCCTTTCTAGGTAATTCTATTGTAGTCAACTCTGTAGATTTACACTTAGTACATACTACTACTGGTGGATAGTATGTCAATCCACACCTAGTACATTTTACGCCTACAAGTCTGTACCTGTACTTCTGTTCTCTCCAAGCTCGTGGAGGACTCGGAATACTCATAATTTAAACCTCTACCTTATTCTTTTAAGTATGTTGACAATTACGGTTCCGCCTACACCCCCTATACTCTGTGCCAACCCTATTTCTGCATCATCTACTTGGTTCTTTCCGAAGTCTCCACGAAGTTGTTTCACTATCTCAGCTACTTGGTAAATTCCTGTAGCTCCTACGGGGTGCCCTCTAGCCTTGAGTCCACCAGATAGATTTGTAGGTATTCTTCCATCTCTAGCTATTTCTCCTTCTTTTACAAGTCTGACTCCCTTACCCTTTTCAGCAAACCCTAGATCTTCTAGATTTATTATACCTAAAATACTGTATGCATCGTGTACTTCTACTACATCCACGTCCCGTGGCTCTATCTTAGCCATTCTATAGGCCCTTTTAGCAGCCTTAACCGTAGCTATAAATGTCGTAGGATCTTCTCTTTCATTCAGGCTTATGGCATCTGTGGATAGTGCAGAACCTATCACTTCTACTATCCCTTCTTTTCTCCTCTTCATCGCTATATCCAGTGGACATAGTACTACAGCCGCTGCTCCATCACTTATAGGTGAACATTCAAGAAGTCTTATAGGATCCGCTACTATAGTAGACTCGAGGACTTGTTCCAATGTTATTGGATATCTATATTGGGCATGTTCAACAAACTGTGCGTAAAAATGTTCGTGCACAGGAAATTGGGCAATATCCTCCTGTCTAACATTGTATTTCTCCATGTAGAGTCTATAGATCAGGGCGTTGAGTCCAGGGAAAGTCACTCCAGTGCTTGCTACAAACTCCTGATCATCAGCCATTATCAGTGCTGAGGTTAGATATTCCGTTCTTACATCAGTCATTTTCTCAATACCACCTGCTATTACAAAGTCATAGTATCCAGATGCTACTGCCAAAACAGCTTGATGGAAGGCAGCTCCTCCACTGCCGCATGCCGCTTCTATCTTTACTGCGGCTATACCTTGAATTCCTAGATGGGTGGCTAAGAGTGAACCTAAATGTTCTTGTGCCTGTAGGTATCCCGATGACATATTTCCTATGAACATAGCTTGAATATCTCTCAGCTCTAGATCAGCATCTGAGACAGCCCTTAAGACAGCTTGTGCATATAGATCTCTTAGAGAGCTATTCCAATGCTCTCCCACCTTAGTGAATCCTACTCCTATAACTGCTACTCTTCTCATACCTATCACTTCATCCTTATTTTTCGTCTATACTTGATGTAGGTAGGATAGTCTATGTACTTGGAATGCTCTATTAATTTGTGAACTAGCGGAGCGTAATTCCTTCTCTTACGAACCCCCTCTTCTACTACAATACTTATAGCATCTGAGCCAGCTCCACTACCGAATGATACTAACATTATCCTCTCCCCTGGTTCAGCTCTATCAAGAACCGAACAGAGTCCTATTAGTGAAGAGGCGGCGTAGGTATTACCTATGTAGGGTACTACTAGACCAGGCTTAAGTTTTTCATAGTCGAAACCAAGTGCTCTGGCAACTCTTTGAGGGAATTTTATATTAGGTTGATGGAATACTACATAGTCGAAGTCACTGGGTTTAAGGCCCAGTTCCTTCATTAGAGCTCTTCCAGCTGCTATTATGTGCCTAAAATATGCTGGTTTTCCCGTAAATCTGTGGGCATGAGAGGGGTAGTACGCCCCCTCTCTTCTCCAGAAGTCTGGGGTATCGGTTACGAATGAATGTACGGCTTCTATCCTAGCTATGGGATCATTATAATCACAGCCCAGTACTATCGCACTAGCACCACAACCAGTAGTATACTCGAGTTCATCAGATGGTCGGCTCTGTGCTGTATCAACACCTATAGCTATACCACACTTCATCATATTGGAGGCTACTAAGCCCATTATACATATCATAGCTGTAGTTCCAGCCTTACATGCAAATTCCATATCTATCGCTAGAATGTCTGGTTTGAGACCGAGAGCTTCAGCTACCGTAGTCGCTACTGGCTTTACGGCATAAGGTGGACTTTCAGTACCTATAAATAGTGCCCCTATATCCTCAGGCTCTACTAATGCTCTATTTAAGGCATATTTAGCAGCTTCATAGGCCATTGTTGTAGAATCTTCATCAGGGCCTGCAACAGCTTTTTCTGGAATAGGTAACTTCTCCTTAGATCTCCCCCATACCCTACCTATATTCTCGCTCCTAATTCTGAATATCGGTATGTATGCACCATATCCCAGTATGTATACGTCCCTAGATGGTCTCAAGATATCACCTTAAGCCGCTATTCTTAGGGCATGGGATTAAAAACATTATTTCATCTTACCTTTGAATCTTAAGTACTCCTCTATGATCCTATCTCCAGTACTAGTACCTATCCTCTTTGCTCCAGATCTTATGAATAATATTGTATCCTCAATGTGTCTAATTCCACCTGCAGCCTTTATATTTATCCTTCCTCTACTGGTATCGTTTAGGAGCAGTACATCATGTATACTAGCCTTACCTAAAAAGCCTGTATTTGTCTTTACGTAATCTGCATTTTTATCTATCAATATCTCTGTAACACGTATTTTCTCTTCATCAGTGAGTAGGTTTGTCTCTATTATTATTTTGACTACCATACTTCTATCATGGGCAATTTCAACAATTTCAGATATTTCTTTTTCAACTAAATTCCATGCATGATTTTTAATAGCATATATATTGGCTACTACATCTACCTCAGTAGCTCCTTTTTCAGAAAGTAGCTCTATCTCGGATACCTTAATGGAAGTATCTGTATAACCCATTGGAAATGATACTACGGAGCATACTTTGACCTGGGTACCCTTTAGCAGTTCTACTGCTCTTTCGACATAAACTGGAGGTACAACTACTGCAGCAAATCCGTACTTCTTAGCTACAGTACACGCATGTTCTACTTCGTGAATCCTGGTATCCGGTTTAAGTACAGTGTGATCAATTTTCGAAGCTATATCTTCAATTGTAATTGTACTTAGGAGCTCTTCTCTTCTTAACATGTACTCTAGATATTGGAAATACTCATAACCTTTTCTACGTCCTTAAGGCGGAGTTTTAAGTGGATGGCCGACGTAACTATTATTATTAGGAGAGATATATTATCTACTTGGGCACTAGTATGGAGAGAGCTTTACTAGGAATTTTTATGTTTATGCTACTCATAGCCTCATTTATTCTTGGTGTACTGACACCCCTCAATCCCGACCTAGCTGAAAATCTAGCACGATCAGTAGAGGACTATATAGAGGATAATATAGTTCCTAGGAAGGATATAGTAGAACTGGGTATATTCATATTTTCACATAACCTCATACGTGCACTCCCCATGCTCATACCAGTAGTAGGAGCCATATGGGGGCCTATAGTTCTCTACATAACTGGTATATATTCAAACGCTATAATGATCACACTGGGCGTATTTGGACCTGAAAAATTAAAGATAGCAGGTTTAGCCCTCCTAACCCCCTCTACAATACTAGAATTAGTAGCCTATTCCTTATTCTCATCCGAAAGTATAGCAATCTTCAAGTACTTAAGGGGAGAAAGAGACTACTATCTATCCTATACTGTCGCTATTACAATAGTGGGCATCTCAATATTATTACTGGCTGGAATGATAGAGGCCTTAGAGATTAGAAGAGCTATGATTGCCCCCTCTTTCCTCTACTAATTGGAGAAGAATACCTTCTTTAGACAGGATAATATCAGAAAGGTTTAATAGTACTCCTATCTACCTCTAGCGAGGTGACTCCTATGACACTGGCAGTAGCCATCAATGGTTTCGGAAGAATAGGTAGGCTTACTTTCAGAGCAGCTCTAGAACACGACATAGACCTGAATGTAGTAGCAGTAAATGACATAGCCGATCCAAAGATACTGGCACATCTCCTTCAGTACGATAGTACCTACGGAAAACTGCCGTGGAGGGTGGAAATAGAAGATGGAAAATTGATAATTAGAGAGAAGAATATTGAAATTGACATTCTATGTCAACCAAATCCTGAGGAGCTACCCTGGAAGAAGTATAATATATTCATAGTTATTGAGTCTACCGGAAGATTTAGGAGAAGGGAAGATGCAGAGAAACATCTAAAGGCAGGTGCGACTAAAGTCATGGTCTCAGCACCAACTAGACCAGCTACAGCGGCAGATGTCACCATAGTCCCAGGGGTAAATGATGATCAATATGATCCAGAAAAGCACAAAATACTATCTCTGGCCTCCTGTACTACAAATGCTGTAGCACCAATAATGAAAGTACTAGATGAGGCTTTTGGAACTAAATATTCACTCATGACTACAGTACACGCTGTAACTAATGACCAAAGACTACTGGATATGCAACATAGAGATCCTAGAAGAGCTAGATCAGCTGCCTGGAATATAGTCCCAACTACGACTGGAGCAGCTGAAGCAGCAACTCTTACCTATCCACGACTTTCTGGAAGAACTACAGGAATAGCTCTGAGAGTTCCCGTGCCAACAGTGTCTATTGTTGACTATACAGCGGTACTCGAAAGAGAGGTTACAGCTGAGGAAGTGAATGAGGCATTTAAAGAGGCGGCATCCAAGCCACCACTTGAAGGTATACTAGGGTATACTGAAGAGCCTCTAGTATCTAGTGATTTCATAAAATCACCGTACTCTGTCGTAATAGATGGGTTATCTACTAAAGCTATAGGAAACCTAGTAAAAGTACTGGGTTGGTACGATAATGAATGGGCCTACTCACTCAGGCTAGCGGAGTTTGTCAAGAAAATATGTGATATGGAAGAAAGGTAAATTAAAACTTATTTACCTTCGAATCATAATGAATAATTTTTAAATTAGAAATCCTATAAAAATAGGTCGTCTTAAAATAATCTAAAGTATGCAGTTCTATACCCACGGGGCAGGAATTATGTCTATAACCTATAAACTCGAAAGAAAGTATATGTATTAGAAGCATAAACGAGTGAAGGGTGCTGAAGTTGTGAAGTTGGGTATCAAGACCTTAGATGATATAGAGTTTAGAGGAAAGGTTGCTATAGTTAGACCAGACTTCAATGTTCCAATAGACCCTATAACTAAGGTAATAAAGGATGATAGTAGAATTAGAAGTCATGCTAAGACTATTAAAGAGCTCATAGATAAAGGAGCAAAGGTAGTGATTATAGCACATCAAGGGAGACCAGGAGAACCCGACTTCTCAGAATCCCTAGAAGAACACGCTAAAAGGTTGAGTGAAATACTCAATAAACCAGTTAAATATGTGCATGATCTCTTTGGTGAAGAAGCTAGAAGAGCGATAAGAGAATTAAAGACAGGAGAGGTATTAGTACTCAAGAACGTTAGAACATATCCATATGAGACTAAGAAACTAAGTGCTGAAGAACATGCTAGGACAGAGATGGTAGAAATACTATCTTCACTCGCTGATGTTTTCATACTCGATGGATTTTCTGTAGCTCATAGATCTCATGCTTCTGTTGTGGGATTTACACGGAAACTCCCATCCTGTATGGGTAGGGTTATGGAGAGGGAATTAGAAGCACTAAGCAGAATATTTGAGCATCCAGAGAAGCCTTGTATATGCATACTGGGAGGAGCAAAGGCTGAAAAGGGTACTAAGGCCATAGAGAATTTACTGAGAAAGAAGATAGCGGATAAAATACTGCTAGGAGGACTTATTGGACAGCTATTCCTAGTAGCCAGTAATGTGGATCTGGGTAGACCTAATATCGAGTTCCTGAAGAGGAAAAATATATACGAGTGTTTACCCAAGGCTGTTGAATTGAACAAGGAATTTAAAGAAAGTATAGAATTACCTGTTGATGTAGCTGTCGAAATTAACGGGTTGAGAAGAGAGCTGGAAGTAAAGGAATTACCTACTGACTATCCTATCTATGACATAGGGACTAAGACTGCTCACAAATATGCCAATATAGTTAAGACAGCTAAATCTGTTCTAGTGAGTGGTCCCCTAGGGGTCTACGAGAAAGATGAATTCATCAAAGGAACAGAGATAGTATTTAGAGCTATAGCTGAGAGTAAAGTATTCTCACTAGCAGGAGGAGGGGATACATTAGCAGCACTAAAGAAAATAGATCTCTATGATAAGTTCACATATGTTAGTTTAGCTGGAGGGGCATTTGTAGAGTACATAACGGGCTCTAAATTACCTGGAATTGAAGCTCTGAAAAGTGCTGTAACCTGATGAAAGTAGTAGATACTGATATTAGCAACTTTAAGATTCTTAGACTAGGTGATAGTAGCATGAATAAGGGAGAGGTGGAATTGATAGAACTAGAAGAGTGTCCAAAGAATTTGGACATGATAGTAGGATTTCCAGATGTGGGATTAGTAGGAGTTATAGCCTCCTCCTTCCTAGTTAGAAGACTTGAGATGAAGACTATAGCCTACATGGACTCCTCGATGTTTCCACCAGTACTTCCCTTTCATAAAAGTAGACCACACTTCCCTCTTAGAATAAGTACAGATGGAAATTTAGTAGTGCTATTCTCGGAGATAGCAGTACCGGTTAAATCCTATGGAGCTATAGCTGAGACTATAATGGAATATGCAATAAGGAATGAAGCAAAGTCCATAATAATGCTAGGTGGAATAGCGGTACAGAATAGAATAGAAATAGTAAAACCCTCTGTGTATATACTCCCAACGAAGGAGGAATTACTCAAAGAAATCAAGCTACCTGAATTGAAATCACTAGATGAGGGCTTTCTAGCGGGTATATATGCAGTACTAATGAAAGAGATGATGAAAAGAAATCTTAAGGGATATGTACTATTGGCCGAGAGTCACCTAGGGTATCCAGATCCAGGAGCTGCTGCTTCAGTATTAGAAGTATTATCGAGACTCCTAAACTTAGACATAGACATTAAGCCTCTATTAGAGCAGGAAGAGGAACTAAGATTACACCTAAGAGATTTAATGAAGAGAACTGTAGAAACATTGAGATCTGCACAAAAGACGTACGAACAAACTCCACCACTCCTCTATAGGTGAGACGGGTATGGAGGAATTCTTCGATATAATACGAAGAATAAGAGAAGAAGTTAGAAGGACATTTGAAGAGCTGGAAGAAGATCTAGAAAGACTGCTGATAAGATCGAGAGAAGGAATTATAGAACCGCTATCATATGTCTACGAGTCTCCCAGGGAGATACTAATAACCGTGGATCTTCCACTCGTTAAGAGCAGAGAAGATATAGATCTGGAGGTTAGAGAGGGTAAATTAATACTTGAAGCTAAAATAGCTCACTCACCAGTACTAGATGTTGAAAATCCATTCTATAGAAGATGTGTATATAAGTGCTATAGGAAAGTATTCCCACTACCAGACGATGTAATTCTGGAGACTATAAAAGCTAGATTCGTAAGAGGCGTACTAGAAATAAGAATACCTAGGAAGGTGAGAGGTTTCAGAGTATCCATTGAATAATTCAGCTAAATAGCTCTAAGTCTCTCCAATAATTCATTCAAAGGAACCGTGGGGACTATAGCCAGTGGTATCCTTTCCCTCTCAGCCACTATCCTACCGACCCTATCTACTTTCTTAAGTCCATGTAATACTACTAGTGCTGGTCTAAGCCCTGTACCAGCTTGAAATACTTTGACAGCTATTATAGAGCTTCGACCATATGTGATATTAGTGAATATAGCAGCTCTTTGAGTTGTACCCCTGAAAAGCCTAATATATAAGTATGCTGGTACTTCTATTACCAATCTTATACTGTCCACTAGTGTGTAGCCTAGTAGTACTATCTTTGAGGATTCTTGACATGTTATAAGTTCAGCTCCGATCCTGTTACAGAATTCCCCTATGCTTATGGGCTCTGCAAATTCTCTCGAATCTAGTATCGCCTTATCTAAAAGAGAGGAATCCATAGAGAGCCTGTAAAGTCTAGTTAAAATGGGCATTCCTCGCTCGATATCTATGCTTATCAAACTAGCCACGAATCTTCTTAGTACATTTACTCCAGGTGATTTCCTTCTACCGCTCTCGTAATCGCTTATCATAGATGGGGAGATATTCATTCTTCTCGCTAGTTGTCCCTGGCTTATCTCAAATCTCTCTCTCCACTTTTTCATAGCCTTTCCTGGATTTTTCGAAAATATTATATCTCCAGCAATTTTTACGGCTATCTCTCTTATTACCTCTCTTCTAACTTCGTCAAACATTCACTATCACACTCAGTATTGTAATAACCAGTTCAGCTCTGCGTGGGTATTTCATCAATTCAACCCTTTCGAGCCTCATCATCCTATTAACTAGTTTAAGGAAATGATATTTATACTCTTCTAATAATGTTTTAATTCACTTTAACCTCAATACATAGTATCAGTTGTAATTAAGACTATCTCAGTCTTTAGGTCGAACAAATCTTAGGAAATAAGACAGTTATGGGTTTTGAGGAAGAATTGCGTTCTTCGTGATTTAAAGGTTGCTAGTGTAAAAATTTAAAACCTCAGTACATTTCTGAGATCGGTAAAATAATGGTATTACGTATAGGGTTCATAGGATGCGGAGGAATTGCCGGAGTTCATGCGAGTTACCTCTCTACTATGAGGGAAGTAGATCTAGTAGCATTCTGCGATATTATTAGAGAGAGAGCTGAAAGTATGGCTAATAAATATGGTGGGTCTCCATATACAGACTACCATGAAATGTTAAAACGAGAAAAGCTAGATGCCGTCTTTATATGCTTACCTCCATTCGCACATAGAGATGAGGTTATGATATCAGCTGAGATGGGAGTTCATATCTATATTGAAAAGCCTATTGCGCTTGATATTAAGCTTGCAAGAGAAATGGTAAGAGCAGTTGAAAAAGCTGGTGTCAAGAGTCAGGTAGGTTACCAATTGAGATTCGGTGCAGGTGTTGAGAGGGCAAAAGAGCTCATAGACAAAGGGGAAATTGGCAGTATAGGACTGGTTGTAGGGAAATACTGGTGTAGGTTTATTAGACGAGATTGGTGGTTGGATAGAAGTAAAAGTGGAGGACAAATTGTCGAACAAGCTACGCATGTATACGATCTTCTAAGATGGTTATGTGGAGATGTACTAAGAGTGTATTGCGAAATGGACAGGATATTTTATAGAGAGGAACCCGGTATGACCATAGAGGATGTTAGTGCTACGGTACTAAGATTCAAGTCTGGAGCTATAGGTACAGTAACAGCTACTATCGGGGCTGTACCGAAGTTCGGGTGGGTAAAGTGGTGTATTATAGGCTCGAATGCTATGCTAGACTCCGAGGATCCGAATAATCTAAAAGTATACTGGAGTTCAAAGACTCCACTTACTATAGAGGAATATAAGGAAGTTGATAGAGATCCTATGCTCCTAGCTGTGAGAGACTTCATAGAGGCAATACTAGAGGATAGGCCTACAAGAACCCCCATTAAGGAGGGCGCTAAGTCTCTAGAACTGACACTAGCAGCAGTAAAGGCCTCAGAAACAAATAGTGTAATCACACTACCTCTTCTATGATTTCATTTTTTCTAATTTTGTGCATAGAAAGAGGTATTGGAATTATATTAGACATTAAAAAATTACTTAAATAACTTTGATGAGTATACTCCTCTACTACTTTTTGGGAATTCTCTGACAAATTATCTCTGTAGTTGAAAATGACTTAGGAAATATGTTAGGTTTGTAGGGACGGTGAGAAAACAGAGCAGCCTGGTTAGTAGTAGAAAAGTAGAAAACTACCCCTTTCTCAATAGGGAATTATGGACTGAGCTCGGTCTTTATATGTGCTCTATACTGTAAAAGCAACTAGACCTCGTAAAACTTGAGAAGTCCTAAAATCATTTACTGATAAGATCCTTGGAGTGCTTAACCCAACTTCGAAGAGATATGACACTTGATCAGAATACACGTGACCAGATAATGTAGAGTAGAGATAGAAGTAGAGAAAATCTATGTCCATCTTGAGAATGAAAGTTAAATCTCTATTCTTATTGACAATAAGCTCTTTTCCTGAATAATCCTCTCCAAGTAATATGCTCTGGACAACTATGAGCGCCTATATTCCTACACTTGATAGCATGCTTTTTACAAAGTATACTATTGCACTTATAACAGGTGAAGGTGTGCTTCTCACATACAATGCCTCCGCAAATTTTACATATTGGAGGAGTATGATTTCTATACCCTTTCACTACACTAGATTTACATATTACACATCTTCCATAACTGATAATGGCATTATGCGGATCTACTATAACTTCATACCTATGATTTCTCTGCATTAATTTTACCCTATAAATTACCCTGATGAAATCGAACTTCTCAAGTACTGTGATAAGAGGTACTACTTTAAACTTAACTATTAAATTCTTGCTTTCATATTTACTCTCGATAAATTTGCATCTCTTCTTAATATTCTTCTTCAAGTTCTTAAGATCTTTTCTTAATGTCTTTAGAATTTCCTTATTTGTGAGCAGTTCTCCCTCAATTCTTCTATATCTCATTTTAAGCCTCCTTATTTCTGAAGATAATTTTTTAATAGATAATCTCTTTCTTCTCATTTTAACCTTTTTATTAGTTAATTTTTTAATATAATTTCCTAGCTTATCATATTCATCCTTAAGTTCACGAATTCTGTCTTCTATAGTTGCGATTTTTTCCTTCAATTCCTGCTCTTTAACCTTAAACTCAGAAAGCGCCTTATTGAGCTCATATATGATCCGCTCCTTTACAGCTCTCTTTACATCTTCCCTAAGTTCCGTAAGCTCATCCTCTAGTACTACTCTTTTCACGATATTTGAAAAGTATGCATTAGTAGTGTACATCTTCTGGAGATCTTCTATACTTATATCCCTTCCTCCTACCTCTAAAGTAGGTAGCTCATCCACTGGTACAAGATCAGGCTCTAGATCTCTAATTCTCTTTCCATCTACGTAGATTGTACGTTCTAAAGTTCTACTTACCTTGTCTAGTCCGGGAATATCAATCCTATAAGTAACCCTAATTCTGTATGCTGGATATATGAACCCTTTAACGATTATGTCCTTAATATCGTAGCCATGTTGCTTGAAAAAAGTTGATATTTCATCTATATTCAACTTATGTTTAACTGTGAGTATTTGTCTCACACGGTCTCTCTTCCTGCTAAATTTACTGGACTTCAAGCGAAGCATGGAGGATTTTTTGAATCGTCTGCTTAATAGTTCTATCTCTTCTGGCTTAAGTGGACCTCTATGATATGTTAGGAGCCATCTCACTCTTAGAGACTTCGTCACGTTCTCTCTATAATTGTGATAAATGAAGTGACGGGGCTTTAAATTGGGTATCTTTTTCATAATTTCTTTTTCAAGCTCTAAACCAATTCTTATATTTTCTAGATCTCTTCTTGAAGATAATCGTCCAATAAATCTGTGACTAGCATTTGAGAGTACTCTATAATCAACATCGGCTGGATTTTGCGTTGCCATGAGTACTCCTAATCCAAAGGCTCTTCCCTGTTTCACTAATAACATTAACAGAGTTTTTGAGGGTGGTTTCTGTACTGGTGGAACAAAACCCATAACTTCATCTATATAAAGAAGGAAACGAAGTTTTGAAGTCCCTCCACCCTTTAAAATCCACTTGTATAATTCTTGTAAGAATACTGCTAGGAATAGTTGTTTCTCCCTTAAATCGTTCATGAACCTGAGGTCTATTATGGATATTCTTCCTCTCTCGTAGAAATACCTATCGAAGTCTATGCTTTCCCCCATCAACCAAGCCTGGTAGGCAGGATGTGTTATCAGTATGTTTAATGATCTAGCCAATTCACTTCGCTTGCTCAAAGGTAGGAATTCGTCTACTGAAAGTTTACCTACATTATCGAAACTCGGTTTGATGACTTCCTCTATGAGCTCCTCTATGCTCATACTCCTTCCTTCTAACCATGAATGCCTGAGAATCTCAGCTAGTAATGTATGCTCTTTCAAGTCTCTCTCCGAATATCCTATTAGTCTCAATAGAGTCGCTACAGTACTGTTTAATGTCTCCAGCACTATCGACGGATCTCTTTCCATTAGATCTCTCACTCTTGGAATAGGAGATAAGCTTGGTTTAATTGAAAGCGAAATTCCATAGTTACTCCGAGGGGTGTATATTACAACCTTTACATCTTCGTGAAAACGCTCTACTTTTCTAAAATCTACACTCCATCTCTTAAGTTCCTCTATGTATTTACTCCTCAAAATTTTAGAGTACTCTTCAGGATCTATACCTAGGCTGAAAGCCTCCATATCTGACCAAGGTCTAAAATCTAGATTCTTGGAACGTATAGCTAGACATCCTACATCTCCCTTAGGATCTATGGCTACTATTGGATATCCTTGTAGAGCTAACTCCTCAACTATAGCTTTACACAAGACAGTTTTTCCGGATCCTGTAGCCCCTAGTACTAGTGTATGGTTTACTAGTTCATCCGAATCTAGTGTGAATTTAGATCCATCAGGATGTTCTCCAATGTATAGTGCGACCACAAGGATCCCTGAAAGGGAAGAGAAGTGCTGTAATAAATCTTGTAAATAGAGGGTGTTGTATAGACTTATGTATTCTACCACAGTATATGGTTCCGTAACTCTGTACAATGTGCTGGAGGTATGGGATGAGTCTAGAGTATATAATCTAGCAATTTCTCCAGCTCTAGAAAACTACTCAGTCTTATATGAGCACTAGGTACTCTATTACCTACCATAATAGTTAAACAGCCAAGCCTAGTACCAGCTTCATAGTCCCAAGGAGCATCACCGACGAATACTACTTCGGAAGGACTAACGCCCATGATCTCAATAACTTTTCTGAGTTGTTCCTCTCTTTCTCTAACAATATTCCTAGTTATTATTAAATCGAATAGATCTAGTATACCTAATTTACTCAGTGCAATCTTAGCAGGTCGAGTACTTTGTTGCGTTATTAATACCAGTTTCATATTTCTACTCTTTAATTTAAACAGAATTTCCCTCAGTTTGGGGGATTTCCCTATTTTCTCTACAGCTTTAACTTCCTCTTCCTCTATCATTGATAAGACTGTTCTCATAAGTTCCTCATTCTGAATAACTTCATTCAAACTTGGCAATAGAGGTTTTAGAGGATGATTTGTTTTCAGAAAGTTTCTGATCTTAGCTCTCACATAATCCCAATCTATCGGAAGTCTTACTAGAGTACCGTCTAGATCAGTTACTAGGCACCTAATCTTTCTCAACTGGATACCCATGAACTCTTGAGTACTGTAATATAAATAATATGACATGTAGAAAGAGTCTAAAGTACTCTCTAAGCTGTAAAGTCGGTAAAAATAAAGTTTGACCTCACTAAGTGAAGTACTAATCAAGTGCTCGACCATTGGGTTTATACTATAGGTTTATACTATGGATGCTCTCTGAACATCAATATGTTTGTGCTCTCGAAGGAGAAATTGATAGCATTATCCACATTGTAGTGGAAGGTACCAATCGCGTAAGATCTTATTACCAAATTACATTATGAGGGGAGGGAGAACGCTTAATAGAGTACTAGCCTTACAATTAGGACTCGGGGGATGAGCCTATTGGACTTAACCTTTGATGAAAGGGCCATGGAAGGATTGACCTTCACTGAACGTAAGATAATGGAGGAATATTTGAGGGGATTGAAGCCAAAAGAGATAGCTACTCGATTGAAAGTCTCCATAAAGACTGTGTACAAGGCTGTATGGAAGTATAGGAAAAACTTCAGGGCACTCCATAGGGAGAGGGATCTAGACAGAGGAAGATATCCTGTTAATAACATTGCGGCTACAGCTATAGCAATGGAGATGGTAGCGCACGGATTAAGAAAGGTACTGGAATATTCAAATATGGATAAATTCGACGAAGTAATAATATTACTAAGGAGAATAGACGATAAACTTGCCAAAATAAGCGATAATTTATCACAATTATTGAGTACTATTAGTGGTGGTACACCTATTACTGTAAAGCCTACGGAAAGCCCTACCACCGATAATATCGAAAGTAAGCTCCCCGATTTCCTAAGAGATAATCCCTGGCTAGAAGTTCTTAGAACTAGGTAATCATAGAATGTTTAAGGAGAGAGACTATAGACTGGACAAGCTCGGAATCCAAAAGTACTCTTTCCGGTACTCCTAAGTCCTTAAGTAATAATGCGCATTGAGTTGGTTGTGGTGGTATTAATCTAGCTCTTTTAGTTATCTCTGGATCCGTAAGTACTTCCCTAGTGGCTCCATCGGCCACGATTTTACCATTAGCCATGACTACAGTTCTAGAGAAGTTCTCTGCAACGAATTCGACATCATGAGTTACTACTATCACAGTCTTGCCCTTAGAGGCCAGGTACTTTATGAAATCCGCTAGTCTTTGCTTGTGTAAGTACTCCTGACCAATAGTAGGTTCGTCAAAGATTATGATATCAGGATCGTAGGCTAGAATGGAGGCTATGGCTAGTCTCTTTTTCTCACCCCCACTAAGAGTGAAGGGACTGGATTTCCTATATTTCTCCAATTTCATAAACTTCAATGCCCAATTCACTCTCTCATTAATGTAGTCATCATCAAAACCGAGATTCTTTAGAGCAAATGCTATCTCCTCCTCAACTGTTTCAGCGAATAATTGGTGATCTGGATTTTGAAAGATTAAGCCTACATGCCTAGCTAACTTGGATACAGGTACTGTCTTAGTGTTCATTCCAAGTACTCTTACAGAACCCTTAGTGGGTTTTAATATTCCATTAAAGTGTTTTATGAGAGTAGTCTTTCCAGCTCCATTCTCCCCCATTATAGCTACCACCTCACCCTTTTCCACTGTAAGATCTATTCCCCTAAGTACTTCAGTCCTCCCATTATAGCTAAAGTATAGATCTTCAACCTCTATTACCCTCACTTGGAACTCCTCCTCTGAAGTAATCTTCTCACTTGAACAGCTAGCTCCTCAGGTTTTCTTGGAGGCCTATCCATTTCAATACCTCGATTACGTAGTTGTAAATAAACATTAATCACCTTAGGAACACCTATACCGAGTAGCTTGCTCGTACGCTCTAGAAATACTTCCTCTGGTGCACCATCAGCAACAATCCTTCCTCTATCCATGAGTAGTACTCTATTAATGAAACTTGTAATGAGCTCTAGTCTATGTTCTACTATTACAATCGTAATGTTCATTTCTCTATTCAACCTGGCGAGTAGTTCAAATAGTTCTAGTGCACTCAAGGGATCAAGATTGGCAGTTGGCTCATCTAATATGAGGATCTCTGGCTCCATAACCATTATGGAAGCTATAGCAACCTTCTGCTGCTGACCTCCGCTCAATTCGTACGGGGATTTATGTCTAAGATTTTCTATTTTAAGTATTTGTAGTACATTATCTACTCTTCTCCTCATTTCTTCCTTAGATAATCCTAAGTTTTCAAGTCCGAAGGCTATCTCTCTTTCCACAGTAGAGGAAAAGAGTTGGTTCTCAGGATCCTGAAACACCATGCCTACATATCTAGAGAGTTCATACGTACTACTTTTTGAAACCTCATGACCCATTACAATAACTCTTCCAGTGTACTCTCCTTCGTAGAAGTGTGGTATTAGTCCATTTATAGATCTCAGTAGTGTACTTTTACCGCATCCTGAAGGCCCTGTTAATAATATGAAATCTCCTCTGTATATGTCCAAATTTATATTCCTGAGAGCATAAAAGGTAGTACCGCTATACTTGAATGAGTACTCCTCAAATGATACTATTACGCTCAAGCGAACCTCATCTCCTAGCTACAATCTTAATCACATCTCGATGCTTAAGCCTATACTCGGCGCCAAGTCTTCTCTTAGTCCTTACATCGATTGCTTGTATGAATTTATCACCTAGCTCTGTATGTATTGAATAAGCCAGGTCTCTAGCTGTGGAACCCATAGGCATTAGTAATGCATCTGGAAGGACTCTACCATGATGATCTGTTAATCTAAGTTCATCTTCGACAGGAAAGACCACTATGTACTTTAGTAGCTCTAGAACGGCAGTGTCAATAGCCTGTTGTACACCTGTATTTCCCCACTTTTTAAGGACATTTTCTCTTATGTACTCTAGACCTTTCAATTGT
This sequence comes from Thermoprotei archaeon, assembly GCA_003650785.1. Lineage (GTDB taxonomy): Archaea > Thermoproteota > Thermoprotei > Thermofilales > B20-G17 > B20-G17. The sequence goes on from QMRW01000006.1 coordinate 22,056, forward strand.
TTTTGTGTAAGTTCCTTTTCTTTAAGTATTATAAAGTCTTCACTTCCCGGTAGGTACTTTATTAGACCCTTTTCAGCTGCTTTTCTTAGTGCAAGCTCTGAAACTGCGCTTGTGGGTATGATGATGTAATCCTTGAGTTCTTTTTTCATCCTCTTTATATTATCTTCGGCCTCTGGGATGTCCGATTTATTAGCAGCTATGAGCATAGGCTTACTGAACGATCTTAGAATATGTATGAACTCTAATAATTCATCATCACTCCACTCTTGTAACTTCTTCCTTGCCAGTCCAAGTTCTTCCATAGCTCTCTCAGTGCTCTCCATAGTTATCCCAAGTCCACTAAGCTTATCACTAATAAGCTTAGAAGCTCTCTCCTTAGAGATAGTTGCGTATTTCACAAGTCTATCCCAGTCTCTCTTCAAGATCTGAAATATCCACATATCTATTTCTCTTTCAAGGAATATAATGTCCTCTATAGGATCATGAGTTCCTGGTTTAATCACTCTACCCTCCTCATCTGTACCACCTGAAGCATCTACTACATGTACTAGAACACTTGCTCTTCTAAGTTCATCAAGGAATTTATTACCTAACCCCCTTCCTCTCCAGGCATCTGGTACTAACCCAGCTACATCTATAAGCTCCACGGGTACAAACCTATTTCCTTCTATACACAAAGAGTTTACGGGAGTATCCTTTACACCAAGATCCTTACATACACATTCTATCCTAACATATCCCACTCCTCTATTGGCATCTATTGTCGTAAAGGGGTATGAGGCAATCTTTGCATCAACGAGTGTTGATGCGACGAAGAATGTTGTTTTTCCAGTATTGGGTTTGCCTACCACTCCTATTTGAATCATTTAATCACCATCAGACGATGCAGGCTAGGTCATTTATCCCCTAAGCCCGCTTTTCATCACCTCTACCATTAAATTTACAGTCCTATATTGGTTTTTCCACTCCGATATAGTCCAAGATCTCCCTAGGAATGAAAGAGTGCTTAACTTCTAGATTAAAGATAAGCTCCTGAGTTAAGGGGTAATCTCCTAATAAAAGAATTTCATAGAAGCTCATTTCAGGAGGTTCTGATTATGATTTGCTATTCCTAGCTCAGTCATCTAAAAATGGTGGGCCCGGAGGGATTTGAACCCTCGACCTGCCGGTCTGGAGCCGGCCGCCATCGCCTTGCTAGGCCACGGGCCCGGCATAAGTTCCAGTAATAATAGTATTCTTGAGGTTTATAAGGTCTTCTCCAGAGATTTCTTCGAGAGATAAGCTATGCATTGTCAAGCAATGATAAGGCTCTACTCAAATGTTAACCTGAGTACTACGCCCTAACAAGAGTCAATTCCTTTATTAATCAAGAGCCTTCTAGGAATTCAGGATGAAATCGGGAATAAGACCAAATATAATTCTAATAGTTATGGACGTACAGAGGGCTAGCAACCTGCACTGTTATGGCTACGAGAGGAATACTACGCCTAACATAGATAGAATAGCAAGAGAAGGTACATTATTCCTCAACTGCATCTCTCCAGGTGTTTGGACACTCCCCTCTCATGCCTCTATGTTCACAGGCAAGTACATCTATGGCCATGGAGTTGGTGCTAGCTATACTTACAAACCTGTAGAGAGATTCACACTTACAGAGATACTAAGAGCTTCAGGCTACAGGACTGTAGGATTCTGCCGTAATGGTCACTGGTGGGCTAGATATGGAGTGAGGGATGATAGAGGTTTCGATGAGTTTTATGGAGTTACATTCAAGTCCTTCGAGGAATGGATAGAAGTAGGCTCAGGTAAGCTTATAAAACTTGCAATTGAATGGATCGAAAAACATACCAGAGATAAACCCTTCTTCATGTTCATAAACTGTCTAGAACCCCACCTACCCTATATACCTCCTGAGGAATTCAGAGAGAAATTTGTAGGAAAGATCTCATTAGAGGAGACCAGAAAAATTCAACCTGACCCATGGCTCGTTAGAATGGGCTATGAAGAGATCACAAGAGAGAGATGGAGATTGCTCAGGGCATTGTACGATGGGGAGACCGCTGCTCTCGATCATAGACTGGGTAGACTATTCAACTATCTATATGAAAAGAATCTCATGGATGAGACCCTACTAATAATAACTAGTGATCATGGGGATGAGCAGGGTGAACACTATCCACCATATATAGCACATCAACTCCACCTATATCAACCTGGCATTCATATACCACTCATCATAAGGTATCCTGATATTTTCCCTGAGGGACTCAGGACGAGTAAACTAGTTCAGTCTCTGGATATTTTCCCAACAATACTAGATATACTATCTATTCGTAGTACGGATGTCTGGATTCAAAATCAGGGTCTGAGCCTTGTCAAGATCATTAAAGGAGATTTCGAAAGAGAGTACGCTCTCTCAGAGCATCAAAGGTCACTACTCAGTTTCGAGAGAATCCTCAGAAAGGACAAGAACTACGACTTTAGAAAGTGGAATCGAAGACTAAAAGCCATAATAGTCGGAGAATACAAGTATATTTGGGCATCAGATGGGAAGGATGAACTCTATAATCTTAAAGAGGACCCAAATGAACAGAGGAATCTAGTAGAGGAGGATCCAGATAGAGTAAAAGCCATGAGAGCATTTCTCTTCAAAGTACTGAGTGGCCTAGAGCATAGAGATTTAGGCGATTTCGTTCAAGGGTATGAGGAGAATATCAGGATCTTAGAGAGACTAGAGTTTCTGAGAATAGGTAGAGGACCTAAGACAGCTATGGCAGGATTAACTCCCTAGAGCTTAAGGAAAGATAATAATTTTTAAGCTTCTCTACACTAGTAAGCTTTCCTAAACTCACCCTATCTTCTCCGACCCCACCTATGCCTACCCCTATCGACCCTGTGGATCATGTAGGCAGGAGCACCGCATTTGGGACAATTCATTAGTCTGGGAAGTCCATGAGGTAGTTCGAATGTATACCCACAAGCTATGCACTGAAATTTTCTAGGAGGTCTCGAAATGTATTCCACCCCACTATATGTATGAAATAGGACATTTTAACTTATTCTCTATGGAGACCTCAGAATATTACTCAAGTTTGAATTTTTCATGTCTCACCTAGCTCCCCTCCAGTAGATATCATTTTCTAGGTAGGTCTTTTCTAGTTGTTAGTCGAGTGACTCAGAAGCCTTAAGAGGATCCATTACGTTCGACTTCTTCAAGTCTTCATGAACTCTAACCTTAATTATAGTACAAATCCTTTCCTCTCTTTTACTACGTTAATAATTTTGTATAGATCATCATTTATGTCATACGATTCTACACCGTGAGTGCTGTACATTACTAGTCTCAAGCTTACATAAACTCATAGCAAGCATTCAATAATGAGAATTAGTGCCCCGGCCGGGATTTGAACCCGGGATCTGCGGCTCGAGAGGCCGTTGCACCCCACACAGGTCTATGCTTGCCGGGCTACACCACCGGGGCGTTTTTCACATTCTCGAAATAGGTAGATATCTACATAAATTTTCCGCTATACTCCAACCTTACCCTTAGTTTTTCTCAGAGCAGTTTCTATAGACATATTTTCTCTACAAAAGAACTATAGCTGTCCATTTCAATGTATCCTTCACCTCAGAATATAAGCGAGAGAACTGCCTAATGAGTATCTATCATAGTTTAAAAGCACTACGGTAGAGGGGAAGTGAAGTTCTAATGCCTAGTGCTCAGCATATAGTCCGTCTTGACAATGGATATAACTTATACTTGCATTAACAGTAAGTATGGTCAGAGTAGGTGTAATCTAATGCCTAGACCTACCTTAAGTCTACTGAGTAGAGATGAAAGGGAAATCCTACATGAAAAGGCTCTAATATTACTAGAAAACATAGGAGTAGCGATAGACGATCAGAGAACTTTAGATATACTGAAGAGTGCTGGTTTGAGTTATGAGAAGGGGAGGGTAAAGTTTCCTCGGGATGTAGTCGAGTGGGCTTTGAGGAAAACGCCAAAGGAGGTAACTCTTTATTCCAGGGATGGAAAGCCTTATGCTACTCTCTCTGGGGATACTGTATTATTTAATCCAGGATCGGCAGCTAGTGGAATACTGGACTGCAAATCTACAGATCCAAGAGAACCCCTACTAGAAGACCTATTTAAGTTCTCCCTAGTGGTAGAATACCTAGAGAACATACACCTTCAGAGTACAGCTCTCATTCCATATGATGTTCCAATAGAGCTGAGAGATAGAATTAGACTATATCCCATATTGAAGATCTCTAGAAAGCCTATCATCACTGGAGCCTTTACAATTGATGGAGTTATCGATATGCTGAAAATGTTGGAAGTCGTCATAGGCGATCCTGGTAAGAAGCCTCTTGCAGTATTTGATGTATGTCCCTCACCTCCTCTGAAGTGGAGTAGGATCACTATAAGCAATCTGGTTGACTGTGCTAAGAGGGGTATTCCCATTGAGATAATACCTATGCCACAGCTTGGTGCTACAGCTCCAGCAACGATAGGAGGGGCTTTAATACAACATCATGCAGAAGCTCTATCTGGCATAACTATAGCACAATTAGTAAATCCAGGTTCTCCCATAATATACGGTGGATCTCCCTGTATCTTAGATATGAGGTATGGCTCTCTCCTTATCACGACACCTGAAACTTTACTAGTAGCTACGGCATATGTGGAACTGGCTAAGCACTTCTCTTTACCCACCCATACCTATATGTGTCTAAGCGACACTAGACTTATCGATTTCCAGGCTGGAGTAGAGAGCAGTATAGGCGCACTAGTAGCAACTCTTCGCAAAATCAACGTGGTATCGGGACCTGGTATGATAGAAACTGAAAATGTTCAGAGCCTAGAAAAATTGGTTCTAGATGATGATGTGTGTGGATATGCACTAAGATACTCTAGAGGCTTCAATCTAGACTTAGAAAGTATGGATGTAATAGAACATGTAGTCAATAAAGGAAAGACCTTTCTATCACATAGGCATACATTGAGA
>QMRW01000007.1 GCA_003650785.1 Thermoprotei archaeon
AATGTAACCTTTGGATATGATCCAGATAATCCAGTACTGAAAAGTCTCAGTTTTAAAATAAATAGTGGAGAGGTTGTAGCTATAGTAGGGCCTACTGGTAGTGGTAAAACTACTATCGTAAACTTAATACTGAGACTTTATGAACCACAGAAAGGAAGGATACTTATAGATGGAATAGATCTAAGAGAGATAGAGTTAAGATGTCTTAGAGAGCAGATAGGTCTCATACCTCAAGAGCCAGTACTATTTTCAGGTACGGTAATGGACAATTTGAGAATAGCAATACCCCATATGAGTATTGGGGAGATTAAAGAAAGACTTAGAAAACTAGGCCTAGAGGAATTCCTCTTAAAGCTTCCACAAGGCTATGATACGAGAGTAGTGGAGGGAGGAAAGAATCTATCTGTAGGACAGAGGCAGATAATATCAATAGCAAGAGCACTACTGACAGACCCTAGTATACTAATACTGGATGAAGCACTAAGTAGTATAGATCCTATAAGCGAGTTCATGATTCAGGAAGTACTAAAAAGGAGTCTACAGAATAGAACATGTATAGTAATAGCTCACAGATTATCTACACTAAGACTAGCTGACAGGATTCTAGTAGTTGTGGATGGAAGAGTGGTAGAAGAAGGCCCTCATGAAGAGCTTATAAAGAAGAGAGGAGTCTATTCTAGATTGTATGAAACTCATTTTGCACTTGCACGTGCTCAGTAGAAGAGTTTAGGATAAATTAGCCTGAAAGTAATATAATGATGGTGTTGGTCATGATACAGGAACTACTCTATGAACTGAGACATAGAGAATTAGAAGAACATAAGAGGGAACCTGAGGTCTACTGGATTACGGATCTATGTAGGTGTCCTTTGAAGAGAGATTTTGAGCTAAGATATCCCGAGCTTACCGAAGCTAATGTCTACAATCCACACTTTATCATAGGTGACCTTGTACACATGGGACTTGTTGAAGTTCTTAAGAGAGCTAGGGCTATAAACTTACATAACTTTGAGATTGAAGCAGAGATCGAGAACAGTAGAGAACTAATTATAGGTAATAAGAGAGCTATAGTAAAGGGTAGAGTAGACGTAATTATGAGGAGTGATAATGAGAAAATAGGTATAGAGATCAAGACATCTAAAAGAGATACTAAGATACCTCATGAAAATCACATTCAGCAATGTAGGCTATACCTATGGCTCTTTGACTTAGATTATATGCTACTCCTGTACCTCACTCCCGACAGAATAACAGAGTATAAGATTGAAAAGAGAGCGAGTGAAGAAGAAGTCATATCATTGCTGTCCGATAGAACAGCACCTCGATATACATGGGAATGTAGTTATTGCCTATTTGCAGTCATGTGTCCCAATAAGATCACTGGCTAAGGTCTTCTAGCAGACACTATATAGCCCGTATGACCTACCATCAGAGTCTTAGGCCTAGTGCTATCCCTTTCCACTCTATACTCCCTCAATAGTAGCTCTACAACGCAGATATCGATAAAACCTAGATCTCTCAGCACTATAGAGGTCCTTTCGATTTGATTAATCGTGGGAAGGAATGCTACTAATACTCCTCCAGACCTTAAACACTTTCTTGCATGTTCTACCACATTCCAAGGATCTGGAAGATCTAGTATTACAGCATCTATCTGATCTTCATCAATACCTTTTCTAATGTCCTTCAGCTTTAGTTCGACGTAGTCTAATAGACCTACCGAGTTCAGATTCTCTTTAGCTACTTCAAGAAACTCCTCTCTGACCTCGTAGCTATACACTCTTCCTGTAGGCTTTACTAGGTATGCGAGTATTGCTGTTAAACAACCTGAGCCTGTACCTGCCTCTACTACTCTACTTCCACTTGAAACAGAAGCTGTTAATATTATGTAGGCAGCATCCTTCGGATATATGACCTGTGTTTTCCTCTTAAAACCAATATAGACAGCATCCAATATGCTGGGTTTTAGTAGTATAAACTCCTCTCCTAGATGTGTCTTGACTCTAGATCCATAGGGTAAGCCTATAACATTGGATAGTCTTATTACTCCTAGATCTGTATGAATATCTCTTCCTTTCTCTACTTTGACCACGAACTTTCTTTTAAGCGATCTATAAAGAAGAATTATATCTCCCTCACGTACATGCATGCTCCCTCACCTCAACTACTACAATTTCTTTTATATCATAGAGCTATAAGTTCTACCGACACTCTTTAAGGATAAATTACAAAGTTGATGCCAGAGAGCTCCCCGCTTTAGTGGGGAGATGAATGGTGTCAAACTTAAAATATTTTTCTAATTTCTAAAATATTCTCCTGTCGGTAGCTGAGGTGGCTGGTCGCCCTCCATAGTGGAGGTATGCCCATCGGGATGGTGGCACACCCCCTGCTCCAAAGTCCACAAGGACAGGAGCGCAAATTTCCCCACTTCAGTGGGGAGAACATCAATACTAGATAGCCAGTAAATATACACTTCATGTCAAAGAGACAGTGATTGTTGCGAGATTTAGGCTTTAAAGCCCTATCTGTGGAAATACTAGAGGAGCTTATAATGGGAGTGTTAGACAACTAACCATGTAAGATACTAACAACTTATACTGAAATCATGCAGCCCTAACTTAAGCGTATTTCATGAGAAATCTCAAAGTTCTGAGATTACATGCTTTAATCACTGTAGAGAAATTATTAAGAGAAGTTCATCCCCTTCTACGAAAGGCTTAATTAATAGTAGTTATATTAGTACGAAGTTGTAAGAGGGACTATTCATGTTTAAATTGATGAAACTTAAGGATGTGGTAAAAATACCCCCCTCTATGCTTGGTAACCCACTTGAAGAGACAGCATTTAAAATATTGAGAGAACAGTATGAGGGTGTTATAGTACCGGGTATAGGTTTCATTATAAGTATCTTAGACGTAGAGGTTTCAGAACTTGGTAGAATAGTGCCAAGAGATCCCTTCCTCTACCACCCCGTTGTATTTAAAGCACTAGTTTACACTCCACTATTACATGAAGTTGTAGAGGGGGAGGTCACTATGGTTGAGGAGATTGGTGCCTTTGTGAGAATGGGACCTATAGATGGGTTTATGCATAAGAGCCAGGTATATGACGATACATTCACCTATGATAGAAGACAGTTAGCTATTATAGGAATGAAGAGCGGAAAAGTTCTAAGAAAAGGGGATACTGTCAGAGCGAGAATAATGGGCATTAGTATGGAGCTCGAAAAAACCAGAGGCTTAAGAATAGGGCTAACTGCAAGACAAGCATTTCTTGGTAAGTTAGAATGGATTGAAGAGGAGCTGAAGAAACTTAAAGCAAGAAAGACTAAATCAGTATCTAAGTAGTGCTACTTTAGAACCCACAGAAATACCAAGTGTATCAGCCACCGGTCTGCACTTTGCTATAAATAGGTGTGCTACAGGAGGTGGTGGAGGAGTATAGAGAAAGGCTTCATAATTGGCCATACCCTTGGCTATTATGAGGTCAGCTGATACTATCATTCTAGAAACCTCATCCGAGACTCTGCCTAGTAGTACTGCGGCATAGTCGCTCTTGGTACTCAATACCCTAGCTACTTCATTAAAACCCATTTCAATAACTTCTTCGTAGGTTATGTCATTTTGATAGGCCCCTCCTTTAGCTACTACAATAATCTCCTTACCAGCCTTCGCTAGTTCTTCTACTACTAATTTGTCGAATACAGCTTCCCCAGCATTGTCCAATAAGTACACTATTCTTCTGGATCTTCTAACTACATCGAGTATTCTCTGTGTATCATCTAGTGTCAGTTCATAGTTCAGCAGTTTTGATTTAAGCTCATTCAGTTTTCTAGTAAAGGGAGGAGCACCTGGATCCAAGATATTCGCATTTATGGATACTATAAGAAGAGATCTAAGCCTCTTATATCCCGAAGTTTCTTTTATCTGTGATAACACTGTTGGAATTAATGAATTTGCAATATAATTTGAACGTATCTTGTACTCTTTATAGGGATCTGGATTTTTTAGTAGCTTCTTAACCAAACTAAAGCACTTACTCGCTAACTCGATGGTGGAAGACTGTGGACTTACATTCTTGGAGAAGAAGTTTAGTAGTTCTAGTTCAGCTTTTAGTTTCTCCTCTTCTGGGAGATTCGATTCCAGTATCTCGTTCATCCTCACTCTAAGGAGACACGGTATGCATTCAGCTCTGATCCTCATACTCTATTCTCTAACCCTGAGGAACTATATAAACAGAACACTTTATGGCAAAAAGTTAAATTGTCCTGACTCTCAGTCTACTGTAAATATGAGAATACTCAGAGGAATTGTCAGGAGAATAGATAGACTTGGAGAGAAAATGGTGGACGAAAATAACATAGAGTGGGAGAAATGTATTTTCTACATAGAGCTCATAGGTTTCAGTAAAAGAACACCTCATGAAAAGCTACCGGAAAACCTCGTAGGTAAAATAGTAAAAGTCTATAGATGGTGTACCTTCGATTGGCATTATAGAACCAATGTATATGCAACATTAACAGCTGAGGAAACGGAGAGAGTATTAAAGGGAGAGCTCGACCTAACTACTCGATAAACATAGTAGACACTTACCATGAGAGACTGAGATCATAGAGGTTATACTGTACTTCTGAAGGTTAAGTGTATATATGCGCGTGAGATCATGCAAATGAGGACATGAAAAGTGGAACAACCTACTGAAAGAGTCAAAGTAGTGATTAATGGAGTAGTGTATGAGGTAAATAGAGGTACTAATTTGTTAGAGGTATTCAGAGAGCTGGGAATACCCATAAGAGCCTCATGTGGAGGATTGGGTTTATGTGGTTCCTGTAAAGTAAGGATACTGAGAGGATATCTAAACCCTCCTTCAGAGAGTGAAGTTAAGTTATTAAGAGACCTAATAGAGGAGGGTTGGAGATTAGCTTGCAGAGTTAGGGTAACTAGCGATCTCGAGTTAGAAGTTCCTATTCCTAGGGGTATAGAAGCAGTAGAACGTATCAGAAGACACATTAGGATAGATCCATACTTACGCATAGTACCTTTAGGTATACTGAAGAGGACGAGAGAACCCGCTGTAAAATACCTCGAGAGAGCGATCAAAGATCTTGGAATAGAGTTTAGGAGTATAAGTACGAAAGCTCTAGGAAAGGTTATTAGAAAGTTATACTACCAAGATGAAATCACACTAGTGATGACTAAGAATGGTCATGTACTCGATATACCCAGATCGGATAGGATTCTAGGTGTAGGAATAGACCTAGGTACGACAACAGTAGTAGGATCACTGATAGATTTGACTGTGGGAAACATACTAGGTACTATATCCGTGCTCAATGCTCAAGTGAAATACGGAGAGGATATAATAAGTAGAATAAGACATGCACTGAGCATAAAGGGATTTAGAGAGCTTAGAGAGGCTATCTTAGATACCGTAAACTCGCTGATAACAAGGCTTACTTCTCAGATCGGAGTGAATTCAAATGAGGTATACGAGGTAGCTATAGCAGGGAACACTGTAATGACCTCAATACTGTTGAACATTCCTCCATTAACACTTGGTACAGTACCCTTCGAACCGCCCTTCATAGGTGGAACTATAAGTAAAGCTAAAGATTTGGGATTAAATGTCAACTCTGAAGCTCTCGTACATACACTCCCCATAATAGGAGGATATATAGGAGGAGATGTTGTAGGAGATATTCTGGCATCAGGTATTTTAGAGGATAAGTGTGCACTCCTTATAGATTTTGGAACTAATGGAGAAGTAATAGTTAAATCAGGTAGCCGTATAGTAGCAACCTCAGTACCTTCAGGACCTGCTTTTGAAGGAGTTGGCATATCCTCAGGGATGATAGCAGTAGAGGGAGCGATAGAGAGTATAAGGTTGGATAGTGATTTAAACCCAGAGTACGAAGTCATAGGAGGTATTAGGCCAAAGGGTATATGTGGAACGGGATATGTAGATCTCCTCTCAGAGCTAATAAGATCGTGTGTGATAAATAGAAGTGGAAGGTTCATTAGGGAGAACTCCGAGAGGATAAGATCACGCAATGGAGTCACAGAGTACGTAATAGAATGGAGTGAAAACACAGCTACGGGTGGAGATATAGTAATAACTCAGAAGGATATAAGAAAACTACAACTAGTGGTAGCTGCTTTTAAAGTAGCCTGTAAAGATCTCATGAAGAAACTGAACATTACTATAGAAGATATAGATAGAGTTTATATAGCTGGTAGCTTTGGGTATAAGCTTAATGCTGAAAATGCCATGGAGATAGGGCTACTACCTCCAGTAGAGCTTGAGAATGTGATATTCATAGGAAATGGATCCTTGAGAGGTGCTGAAATATATTTAATATCAAATGTTGAGAGATCAAAAGCCAAAGAGATAGGTAATAAAGTAGAAATAATAGATCTACATTCGAGTAATTTTCAAAGAACACTTATAAATGAGCTCTATATGAGTTGGAGAACCTAATGACATCTGACAGGTCTAGCTAGTATTTAAGCATTAGAGTTAAACTCATACAATCTCAACTTCTGGAAAACGTGAAGATACTACTAGGGAGAACAATAGGATGCATGGGGATTGAGTATACTTCGACTATATAAGACGTTATATATTCTTAGCACAACTAACATTGGGAGACCGTATGAGAACCTCTAGAATACCAGGTTTCTATAAACTACCTATAGAAGAGAGACTTCGAAAGGTTGTAGAATTCGCATCACTTCACGAGGATGATATAGAACTTCTTAGGAAGTGGGGCAACCTGGAGCCTAAGATAGCGGATATAATGATTGAGAATGTAATAGGAACTATGTCCTACCCCCTAGCAGTAGCGGTCAATTTCCTAATAAATAAGAGAGACTACATGGTTCCTATGGTTATTGAAGAACCATCTGTAGTTGCTGCCGCTAGCCATGCAGCTAAACTCACGAGAGAGAGTGGAGGAATAGATGCTATAGCCACTGACTCTATCATGATAGGCCAAGTTCAAGTAGTTAAAGTCCATGATCCAGCCTACAAGAGGATACTTGTATTAGAGCATAGAGATCAAATTCTCGAGATAGCCAATGAAAAGGATCCAATACTAGTGAAGCTTGGAGGAGGAGCTAAAGACTTAGAGGTTAAGATTATAGAGTCCCCATTAGGACCTATGCTCGTAGTGTACCTTTTAGTAGATGTCAAGGATGCCATGGGTGCTAATGCTGTGAACACTATGTGTGAAGCTATAGCACCCTACATACAAGAGCTCACTGGTGGTAGAGTCTATCTAAGAATAGTCTCTAACCTTGCCGATAGGAGGATTGTTAGAGCAAGAACAAAGGTCAAGAAGGATGTACTAGGAGGGGAGGAAGTAGTAGAAGGTATACTATATGCATGGGCATTTGCTGCTGCAGATCCATATAGAGCAGCTACACATAATAAGGGTATAATGAATGGAGTAGTAGCAGTCGCTAGAGCTACTGCACAGGACTGTAGAGCTCTAGAAGCTGGTGCCCATGCCTACGCTGCTAAAGGTGGAGTGTACAGACCACTTAGCATCTGGGAAAAGGATGAGAATGGGGATCTAGTCGGAAGTTTAGAAATGCCTATGCCAGTGGGTATAGTAGGTGGAGCTACTAAAGTCCATCCAGTAGCCAGAGTATCTCTTAAGATCCTAGGTGTTAAGACAGCAAGGGAATTAGCCGAAGTAATGGGAGCAGTAGGCTTAGCACAGAATCTAGCTGCTCTCAAAGCACTAGCTACAGAGGGGATTCAAAAAGGGCACATGAGACTACATGCTAGAAATCTAGCAATAATGGCAGGAGCACCCAGGGATCTAGTGGATAAGATCGCCGAGAGTATGATTAGGGAAGGTAATATAAGTTATGCTAGGGCCAAGGAGCTAGTGGAAGAATTCACTTATAAAAGTTAGAACCCTAAGTTCTTTCGTCTGTATATCTCTAGTGTCTCTTTAGCCTCGGGATTTGGATACTCATCAATATACTTGCTGAGAATACCAATAACACTCTCCATTGAAGCACCCTCGATCTTAATTATGGTTGGCTCTACTGGAACAGCCCAGTACTTATATTTTACTTCATCACCTCTAGTCTCAAACCTAGGCGTACTCTTCAATGTAAAGATCCTATGGAAGGCTTTGTAATAGCTATCGATATATCTTACTTGAATCGCTCCAATATGATCATCTCCAATACTGAGCTCATAGATAGAAAGTTTAGAGCCATCCGGGAGGTGTTGCTCAAAGATAGGTACTACATTAAGACCCATACTAACTAGGTATCTTATAAACTTCAATAGATCCTTGACCTTAATCTGAAGCTCAATTCCCTCAATTTCCATACTATCTTCTTTATCCAAGGTTAGCTTACTCTTATACATTTCGATGAGTTAGTGCAGAGGAAGGTAGTACTGATTTGAGGAGGTAGCAATAAGGATCAGTATACTGTCCAATACTATCTGTCACTAGGAGACTCTAAAAGAGCTGGAAGTGTAGTTCCACATCTAGTTGTTGTCAACTACTTTTTTGAACTAGCTATAGTTCCAGGTCTATACCTTTCTAAATAGGAATTCGAATATACGATCTACCTCTACATGATTGAGCTTCTCATATCTTTCAGTAGAGCCAATGTCGTACCAGAATGCACTGGTTATGTATGGGATTACTGTATAACCTCGTTTTATAAGCTCTGGAATTATGTCGCCCATTATGTCCATACTTTTCTTTAGTAATCCTTTCTCCTGTAGGAGCTCTAGAGTCCATCCTTCTATAGCTAGAATACCTATAGTAACTGGAAGGTCTAGAGAGGGCTTCTCTATGAGTTTTACTATTCTTCCATTCTTAACTTCAGCAACACCCACTCTAACTCTATATCCTTTAGCAAGAGCTACTGTACATGCTGCTTTCATCCTATGGTGTGTATTCAGCATCTCGGTTATGTTAATGTTTGATAGGATATCACCATAGTATATTAAGAGAGTATCTTCTAAATTGAAAGCACCTTGCTTAAACGCATTAAGTAGTGCTCCGCCTGTTCCAGGTAAATTAGGATCATCACACACATATACTATGTTTACTCCAAATCTACTCCCATTTTCAAAATAATTGATTATTTGTTTATATTTATATCCAACTAACATTACTATATGTTTAATTCTATGGTAGCTTAGAAGTCTAACTATATACTCTAGTAGTGGTTTTTGATTTATACCTATAGGTAGCATTGTCTTCTGAAAGTAGAATGTTAATGGTCTAAGTCTTGTACCTTCTCCACCACATAGCACTAATGCAATGGTACGCTTCATGAACACACCATTAGAATTGAATACAAGATCGATTTAAACTTTAGTTTAGCTTATCTCTCACTTGAGGATTAATAGAGGGAATATTATTACTAATAAAGCTATTAGCATCAATATTGCTATCAATATCATTAATTTAGCTATGTTCACATCAGTAGCATATACGATTGGTATGGGACCAATCATTACTAGTGCACCTTTCTTTACCTCACGCTTCTCCTCGGCTTTAGGATATTTTTTAAAGGTTAATAGAATACTGAGGAGTATGTATGCGAGAATAAGTAGAATACCTCCCACTATAAGTAGTAATCCTATTTGAACTAGTAGGTCACCCATTCTATCACCCTATGATACCATATTCTTTCTCCTCCAAGATATTATTATATTCTCCCAATGTATTATACTTGGAGGTCATGTCTAAAGAAGCTCTAGATTCAAGATATACACATAAGGTACTAGAAAAAGCAGAGAAATTAATCAGTGAGGGGAGAGTATATCAGGTGAGTAAGATACTATTTTACATTATAGGCTTCCATGGTAAGTACTTTGTCAACGTAGAGGAAGGTAAGTTCAAGTGCACGTGTAAGGGATATAAAAGGAGAGGACTATGTTCTCATATAGTGGCAGTACTTCTACTAATGTCTAGAGAAGACTACAAGCGTAAACTTGATGAAGCTATGAAGAAAAGATTAGAGCTCAATCTGGAGTACATCAGAAGGGGGGCTATTCCACGATAGCTTAGGGTCTCCCCATCCTATCCCATAGTTCAACAGCTTTCCTGACAACATAACGTATATTACTACTTCTATTGACACCCCTACAAATGGAGTCGATGTAAACATGTAGAATTTCACCATTATACTCGTATATGGCCTCTTCACTACTCGAGGATCTTAAGGGCTTTTCACTTATGTAGAATGGATAGATTCTACATACTCTAGGTCTCTCAGGATATATCAGACAACTATATAATCCACTACCAATACTATGCAGAAAGATACAGGTTCCATCATATTTTGGAAGGAGATAGTATTTGCCATTTAAAGATATTACTACTGGACCATATTTGATTCTGTAGTACATAGCTTCTCCTGGAGTTAAACTTATAAGAAAACTCCTACAACACGTTCCACATCTAATACAGGTCCATCCCCTAACTCTTCTCCATGGGACATATTTATGTCCTACCATTCCATTTATTTCACTGTAATGAACAATAAAAAGCTACACCATAGAGTTCACATAAGTGCCCCTAATATTATTCAAAAAATTCTAATATTGGATTTTATCATAGGATTACATTAAAGTTCCTGTGTACCTCCTCATCGTCAAATTAAATCCCATATTCTATTCAGTATACTACTTAGTAAAACTATGAATCTTCATAAGCAATAGATAAGCTAGACAAGGATTGTTCCTCACCTCTACCGTTAAACTGTCTAGGAAAAGCTTAAAATCTACTATGTGAGCGATGATTAGGGGTAGTAGAGTGTATGGAGAGACCATACCAAGTAGACATTAAGGAGGATAGAGTCAATAAGCTATTAGGTAGGAGAGAGGTGAAACTTATAATTAGGCATGAATTTAGAGGTACCCCATCTAGAAGGGATGTCAAGGAGATACTGTCAAAGATATTTGATATTCCACCAGAGAATATATACATCAGGCGTATAGAGACCATATATGGATCGTGTATAAGTGAAGTACATGCACACCTATATTTTGATAAGGAAAGAGGTGAAGCCTTAGAACCAGAGTACATAAAGGAGAGGGATAGGAGAGGTGAGGAAAAATAGTAGCACATGTTCATAAACTATATGAGTATGACTATAAAACAGGTAAAATAAGATTGAAAAATAAGAAATGCCCACGCTGTGGATCCATAATGGCTCACCACAAACAGCCAGTTGAGAGATGGGCCTGTGGAAAGTGTGGATATACAGAGTTTCTCTAATGAACTTAGGTAGTAATAGTTCGGGAGATGTATTATCGACCATGACCCGGAGGTAGGGAACCTATGGAACGACCTGTAGTACTAGGTATAGAGAGTACAGCACATACTTTTGGAGTAGGTATAGCTTCCTATGATGGTACTATATTAGCTAATGAGTACTCCGTCTACAAGCCTACTACTGGAGGTATACATCCCAGAGAAGCCGCAGAGCATCATGCTAAGGTAGCAGCAGACGTGGTAAGTAGAGCTGTGAAGAAAGCTGGCATAAAGCTAGAGGACTTGGATGGAATAGCCATATCACTAGGACCGGGAATGGGTCCATGTCTAAGAGTGGGTGCTACTATAGCTAGAGCTCTCTCATATAAGCTCTCTATCCCTCTTATACCTGTCAATCATGCTATAGCCCATTTCGAGATAGCTAGAAGCTCGACCGAACTATTCGATCCTCTTATAGTATTCATATCAGGAGGAAATACTATGATAGCGGCATATGAAGAAGGTAGATATAGGGTCTTTGGGGAGACTTTAGATATATCTCTGGGGAACTGTCTAGATACCTTTACTAGAGAGACAGAACTAGGGTTTCCAGGACCACCCATTCTAGAGCAGATGATGAGTAAAGCCAAGGAGTTTGTAGAACTACCCTATACCGTAAAAGGTCAAGATCTCTCGTTTTCCGGACTGCTTACAGCAGCACTAAGGGCTCTCAAGGAGGGTTATAGGATAGAGGATATCTCAATGAGTCTACTAGAGACAGCGTATGCTATGGTAGTAGAGGTAACGGAGAGAGCATTAGTACATACTGGGAAGCGTGAGATAGTACTTACAGGTGGTGTAGCTAGGAGCAGGAGACTTACTGAAATGCTGAACATCATGGTTAAAGCCCATGATGTTAAGTTCGGAGTGGTACCTCCACAATATGCTGGGGATAATGGTGCAATGATAGCACTGACAGGAGCAGTGGAGTTGAAGTATGGTATTACCATAAGGATTGAAGATAGTTCTATAAGACCTAAGTGGAGGGTGGATCAAGTAGATGTCCCATGGTATTACTACTACAGGGATCTCAGGTGAACTAATTAGTATAGGAGCTGAGGCTATACTGGTAAAGATAAATTGGTACGGTCTACCAGCGATAAAGAAGATTCGAGTGAGCAAGGCCTACAGACATCCAGTACTAGATAGACACCTAAGAGTTAAGAGGACTATAAGCGAAGCAAAACTACTTACAGAGGCACATAGAATAGGAGTTGCAGTACCCACACTCTATGATGTAGATCTGAAAGAGTGTACTCTAACTATGGAGTATATCGATGGTATTAAGGCTAGGGATATAGTTAACTCTATGGATAGAAGAGATCTTAAGGATCTATTCAATAAACTAGGTTACTATGTAGGATTACTGCATAAAGTTGGAATTATACATGGCGATCTAACTACCTCTAATGTTCTAATAACAGAGAGAGGTCCCTTTCTAATAGACTTTGGCCTGGGAGCATTTTCAAACTACCTTGAAGATAGAGGAGTTGATGTACACCTTCTACTAAGAGTACTTGAAAGTACACATTATAAAGTAGCTAAGGAAGCCTTCGAATACTTTGTAGAGGGATATAGAGAAGCCTTTCCAAGTATAGTAGAAGACCTATTGAGTAAGATACGTGATATAAGAATGAGAGGTAGATATATCATTAGGAAACGTGTACAGTACTGACTAAAATTCTCGTCAAATTTATATATCTGTAACTACACTTCCACCATGTGATCATATGCTTCCTGAGGAGGAAGAGGAAGAAGAGGAGTGGGAGGAACTAGAGGAGGAATTCTTTGAAGAAGAGGAATGGGAAGAGGAATGGGAGGAGTGGGAATAGAGTATAACACACTAATAGTAAGCTCTTGGTACTATACGTCCACTAGAGATTACTCCCATGTCAGAGCTTTGAAAAGAACCAGAATATGAACGTCTCGACTCTAGCTTTTGTACTAGTATATGCA
Organism: Thermoprotei archaeon; assembly: GCA_003650785.1. Classification (GTDB taxonomy): domain Archaea; phylum Thermoproteota; class Thermoprotei; order Thermofilales; family B20-G17; genus B20-G17. Next base: position 13,256 of record QMRW01000007.1, read on the forward strand.
CAAATCATAAACATATTTGAGACTATATTATGGATAGGAAAGCTATGGGGTATAAAGCCACCCTTCAAAACCTACGAGGGAGAGCATATTGAGAATGATGCATATCATCTATTCCTCTCGTTGGCATACGTAATACCCTATCCTTTCATCACTAGAGGTCTAGAGATATTAGCGGCTGCAATTTTAACATGGCTTTTAAACGACATAATGTGGCATTTCTGGAGTGTTCACGTGAAGTACTGGTTAGACTGGATTAAGTTCTACTTTAATCCCAAGGACGATTCTACTCTATGGCATGCTAGATTTGGAATCACTACTATAAGGGTTACACCCCGAAGAATGTTTAAAATTACTGCTTTTAGAATCGTATTCCTAGGTCTATTTGAAATTCTCATGGTATGGCATTAAACTGATATTATACCATACTCTCCAACGTAGAATTATGTAGTATAAACATTTTACTCCACTGCATATAGATATTGCAGAGAGGAGGTATATGAAAAGTTTAGATCCCTATCTTATTAGGAAAGATTTTCCTATTCTGGAGCGTAAGATAGGCAATCTACCCTTAGTATATCTAGATAATGCTGCTTCTTCATTAAAGCCTATACAGGTGATAGATGCGGTGTGTAGGTTCTATAGAGAACACTATAGCAATGTGTTTAGAGGAGTGCATGAACTCAGTAGGGAAGCTACTGAAATGTATGAAGAGGCTAGAGAGAAAGTAAGGAAATTTATAGGGGCCAGGAATGCTAGCGAAGTGATATTTACCTATAATGCAACAGATTCACTTAATATGGTAGCCTTTGGATGGGGGTTTTCAAATGTAGAAGAGGGAGATAGAATCGTGGTCACCATAATGGAGCATCATAGTAATCTACTCCCATGGAGGAAATTATCGGAGGTTAGAAGGGCTGAATTAAGTTATATAGATATAGATGATGAGGGCATACTGAAATACGATACACTATCCGAAATAATAGATGAGAAAACACGAATAGTTACAGTAACACATATGTCAAATGTTCTTGGGACAATAAATAGGCTAGAGGACATAGTAAAGAGAGCACATGAAGTGAATGCAATTGTAGTGGTCGATGGTGCTCAATCAGTACCTCACATGAAGGTGGATGTAAAAGAGCTAGATATAGATTTTCTAGCCTTTAGTGGTCACAAGATGCTTGCACCTACTGGTATAGGAGTCCTATGGGGTAAATTAGACCTTCTAGAGGAAATGGAACCCTATAGGTTAGGAGGTGGCGCTGTAAAGAGGATGGAGTATAATTCCGCTGTATTTAGAGAACCACCATTGAAGTTTGAAGCCGGTACACCTAATATTGCCGGAGCAATTGGACTTGGAGCCGCTATAGAATACCTAACTCATATAGGCATGGATAATGTGAGAGAGCACGAGGAGAGGTTGGTTGAGCACACACTCAAATTATTCGAGGAAGAATTAGTGAATAATATCGAACTATATGGACCTAAGGATCCTAAGGTAAGGGGTGGTATAATATCTTTTAATCTAAAAGACTACTCCTGTCACTCTGTAGGAGTAATGCTAGATCTAAGAGGAATAGCTGTACGTACAGGACTTCATTGTGCAAATCCACTACATAGGAGACTAGGAGTGAATGGCACTGTAAGAGCGAGCTACTACATATATAATACGGTAGAGGAGATAGAGTACTTGGTAAGTTGTCTAAAGGAGTTCACAAAGAAAAGAAGTGCTACCATTTGAAGCTTTAGATATATTTCTGACTATTCAGGGAATAATCAAATATATCGATAAAGGTACTGTACTACATATATAATATAATACATGTGACCTCAGCAATACTTTCAGTTAATTCTACGTTTAGGATATAACTCTACAGGTATGAGTTTTGATCGGGGTGTTGAAGTGCTACCAGAACTAATATACCATGCTCTAGAGAATAGGAGTGAGATTGAATATAAACTGAATCTCATGAAGATAGATGAAAGTGAAGTGCTTAAGAAGTGGCTTGAATATAAACCATCACCAGCCCACGTAGAGTCTATAGGAGCTGTAGATGGTAGTATGAATTTCGTCGAATTTCATGGATTTATACTCTATGCCGTCTCTTCACTTGCAATAACCTACACTAGTGATGATGTCCTCGAGGATTGGATAAATGAAGTAGATTTACTATATCCATACGAATACACTGTAGAGAGAATTAGAATGTACATGAATATTCTTGAAAGTAAGGTAGCAATTAAGGCCTTGGAATACAGGCATCCAGAAATATTATTATTGGATGGATCTATTTTAAGCCACTTTTCCAAGAGAGCACCCTATATCATAAGGAATATACCTAGGTCTGTAGTAGAGTCCTATCTTAAGAAGCACCTGAGTGATCTGGATTCACACATTCAGAATAATAGTGAAGAGATTTATAGTAAAAAGTTATTCTATAAGCTCATTCATGAGGAATTAGATATGGATACTACTATAGCACTAGCAATCCTCTTTGAATTCCTAGAATATTATCGTACTTTAATTAGACTCATCAGTACTTATGCAACTAACATAGTAGCTATCGCTAAGACCTCCGTCAGTAGGAGAGTTTTCAGAAAGAGCATAAAACCCGATCTAGTAGTTTTTAATAGTATAGCTCAGAAATGTGGTTTCTCAAATCCTGAAATACACAGTGCAAGATTTGTTCCTAGAGAAATAGGACTACCTAGTTCTATTGAGGAGTTCAGTACACGAGTAACAGTTTTCTATTGTAGACTCGAGAGAGGAGAGAGAGTATATAGAGTAGAGTTACTCGGCGAAAGGGGAGTAGATGATATCAAGCATATAATGGATATGTTGGAATCTATTTCAGTAAAGGGATATCCTTACCCACTCTATAGTGTTCATAAAAAGGTGGAAATAACGAACCTTGATATGGATAAAATTAAGAGAATAATGGGTATTTCAGAGCGTTCCGTAAGGGAGAGGTGGTAGAATGTCTGATATCATAGGTTATGTAATAGGAGAAGCCACAACTACTAGAACGCTATTCATATCGAAGACTATACCGAAGGTCGGTGAATATGTCATACTGAGATATGACGGGAAAGTAGTACTTGGAATGGTTGAAAACTTAGTGAGAGGCAGTATATCACTTGGAGATGAGATAAGTGACTCAAGAATAGTTGAAAAAATAAGTAAGTTAGAAGGCGTAAAGGATCACTATATCAAGGGAAGTATACGCATACTAGGAGATGTGAATCAGCTTAAAATACCTAGAACACCACCTCCACCAGCAACTGTCGTAGAGAGAGCTGATGAGGAGATATTAAGAAGAATATTCAATCCCACGGGTGTGGGGATAAGGATAGGAGTATTGATATCTAATCCCAGAGTACCAGTCTATCTTGATATTAATAAGATGGTAACTAGGCACTTGGCAATATTAGCCATAACGGGAGCTGGTAAGTCAAATACTGTTGCTGTTATAGCTGATGGTATAACGAAGCTGGGAGGAGCAGTACTCATATTCGACATGCATTCTGAATATGTAGATGCAGACTTCACAGGAGGAGTTAACCTAATACTCCCCAGAATAAACCCTCTCAATCTTCATGTTACAGAATTTATGAAGCTCATGAGGATAGGTGGTGAAGCCTATAAACAGGAATACTATCTAAGGAAGGCTTACTCAAAGGTTAAGAGTACTATACTCAAAAACCCCTCTCTTTCTACAAAAATCCTAGAGATGCTAGAGAGTGAATTAAGAAGCTTTTTAGACATAGAGGATTATAAGAGGGATAGGCATAGTATTCTCTCTATAATAAATAAGTTAGATTCTCTAAGAGAACATTATGGAGAGATACTAGACCCCTTAGCCCCCTCCATAATCTATCAGCTAAAACTCAATCGAGTAAATGTACTAGACCTAGGGTCTCTAGATGAAGAAGCCGCAGATGTAATAGTTAGCCACTACTTGAGGGCAACTCTCTTTGGAAGAAAGAAGTATAAAACCGGAGGTAGAGGACTGAGCTTCCCAGTATTCATAGTCTTAGAGGAGGCCCATATACTCGCACCACGCGACAGGGAGACTCTTTCAAAATACTGGATAAGTAGAATAGCTAGAGAGGGAAGGAAGTTCGGTCTCGGACTATGCTTAGTCAGCCAGAGACCGAAGGCACTAGATTCAGATACATTATCTCAGGCAAATAATCTAATAGTATTGAGACTAGTAGAGCCTAGTGATCAGAGATATGTACAGCAGGCCAGTGAGACTCTGAGTGAAGATTTAGTAGAGCAACTTCCAGCTCTCAATATTGGTGAAGCTGTAGTACTAGGTCTAATGGTAAAGGTACCGGCTATAGTGAAAATTGATCTATTCGAGGGGAAACTCTCAGGAGGAGATATTGATGTAGTATCAGAGTGGCATAAAGCTATGAATAGACAAGAGGTATTAAGGGAGGAGTACGAAGAAATAGTTGAAGAGTGGTAGTATGTTATTAATCCATATCTCAGATACCCACTTAGGTTATAGACAGTATAATTTAGAGGAGAGAGAAAAGGACTTTTACGAAGCATTTCATCAAATTGTAGAACAAGCTATTGAAGAACATCCAGATCTGATAGTACATACCGGAGACTTATTCGACTCATCTAGACCTACTCCTCGTGCTCTTCTAGAGGCAACTCGAGCTATTAAGAAAGCACTAGGACACGGGATAAAGGTGATAACAATACCTGGTAGTCATGATATGCCAAAACGAAGAGGTGTACCACCTCATGCACTACTAGAAGAATTGGGAGCTATAGTACTAAGAAGTAGGAGACCATATGTTGTAGTAGAGGATACCTTCATAGGGGGTATCGAATATACTCCTAGAGTGTTTAGGAATATCTTACTAGAAAAATTGAAAGATCTCTCCATAGAAGCGAGCAAGTATAAGAAGAGAATATTATTACTACACCAGGGTATAGAACAGTTCCTTAAATTTGAGCATGAGCTAGTACTAGACGATATCCCTAAGAATTTTCACTACTATGCACTGGGACATGTACATAGAAGGCTAGTAATGGATCACGGTCTAGGCAAGCTAGCTTATGCGGGGTCTACTGAGGTATGTAGCAGAGATGAATATGTAGATTATCTAGAGGTAGGTAAGGGAGCCTTCTTAGTAGACCTAAGTTCGGATATACCAGAGGTACAAAGAGTGGACATAGACTGCATCAGACCTCACCTTACTAGAAGTATTGAGGCTAGAACTATCACTGATTTGATGAAAGAAGTAGAGATCATTAGAAAAGAGGTAATTGGATTACGTAGTAGAAAGAAGCCAGTGCTTCACATTAAGGTGAGAGGAGATGTCGATTGGCAACAACTACGACGGCTATTTACAGATAGATTATCAGATATTCTCCTCACAGTAAGGTTTGAGACACTATCAGAGGAAATAGAGTATGAAGAGATACACATAGAGAGTATAAACATAAGGGAGCTCATACAGAGAAGGCTTAAGGATAGAAAGAAAACGGAGCTAGCGTATACACTCTTTAATTTACTCAGTCAAGGCGATGTTGAAAGTGCACATAATCTTATAGAAGAGTTCTTAAAAGGTGAGCTCCATGATATTGAAGAGTATAAGACTTAAGAACTTTATATCTCATAGAGACTCCAAGATAGAGTTTCCACTAGGAGTAGTAGCTATTATAGGACCAAATGGAGCAGGAAAGACTAGTATATTAGATGCCATAAGTTTCGCGCTATTCAAAGATACAAGTCGGGGAAAAACCTATGAGAACCTTCTTCATAGAGGAGTAAACGTAGCTGAAGTGGAATTAGAATTTATTCATAATAATAGATTATATAGATTATATAGGAAAATTTCTAAGGTAGGTAAGAGAATAGGAGTAGCCTCAAAACTATATGTAGATGGAAAGTTGAAGATGTTCGGAGAAAGGGAGGTGGATAAAGAGATAGAAAGAATCCTTGGAGTAGATAAGAATCTCTTCTCCAGTACAATTTACATAAGACAGGGAGAGATAGAAAGACTTGTAACAGCACGTCCACACGAGAGAAAAGAACTGATGTCCAAACTCCTTAGAATACATGATCTAGAGAGAGCCTGGAAGGAGATGCTGAGTATAATAAAGGTATATGAAGAGAGATTAAGAGGTATAGAGAATGAGCTTAAGAGAAGGAGTGAACTTAAGGAGAAATTAGAATCTAAACGTAAGAACCTTAAAGAGCTGATAGAGGAACTAGTACACACGGAGAGAGAACTCAATGCCTATGAGAAGAAATTAGCTGAAATTAAAGAGACTCTAGAGGAATATAACAGGAAGCGAGATATATTCATAAATATCAAGGTCAGACTAGATGAAATCGCTAAAAAAGAGAAGGATATCCACATAAATCTAGAGGAATATAAAAGGGAGTATGAGCTTTCTCTGAAAGCTAAGAAGAAGGTTAATGAAATGGAAAAGAGGCTTAAAGCACTAGACGTACTAAATGAATACAAAGTTCTCTTAGATAGGTTAGGTATACTCGAAGAACAGCTAGAATTACTGAGAAGGCAGTTAAACGAATATAGAGAGATAGCTCATAAGCTTCATACACTAGAACTCATACTTAAGAAGTATTCCATGCTCAAGTATAAGCTCCCCTTTATAGAATCTAAGATAAGAGAGGAAAATATGTTAAGGGAGCGTATCTTAAGTATTGAAAAGACTTTAAGAGATTATGATCACTTTTTAGAGGGTAAAAGAGAGCAATTAAAACACGCACTAGCTAGGATTGGACTTAGTGAAAAGTTTGATCTTAAGACTATACACAGCAAGCATAGCGATCTCATGAAGAAGCTATCTATGGAGGAGCATAGGCTAGTAAAGAGCATTAGCGATATCACTAGGACAATAGGAGTACTGGAATATAAGATGAATTATGTAGAACAGCTTAAGCATACTATAGCAACTTCTAAGAAATGTCCCATATGTGAGTCTAGTATAGAAGATAAAGTGAATAAAATAATTAATAGATTAGAATTAGAAAGGAAGCATACCCTCTCTTTCAAGCAAGAAATGGAGAAAAAATTAAAGGAAATTGAAGAATATCTAGAGAGAGTTAGAGGAAAAATTAAAGACATAATTTCTACACCAATAGACACTATAGATAGAACACTCCAAGAAATCTCCGAACTACAGAGTAAGAAAGAGGTTATATTAAAGGAAATGTCTCAAATAAAGTGCAGACTCGAGGAGATATATAAATGGAGATACATATATGAAGAATTATCCCCCGTAATAGGAGAAATAGAAGCCACTCATTATGAATATAATATCCTAATGAAGAAGCTTGAAAATGTACCAAATCCTATAGATCTAGTAAGCAGAATTAATGAACTCGAACTGGAGAGGGAGACTACCATTAAGAGGATGAGTCTCTTAGAAACTAAATACCATATCGATCCAGGCTCGATCGATACCAAACTTAGTGAACTATTTAATTTAAAGGAACAGTATGAACAGCTAATTCCAATAGCGAGTAAGACAGATCTACTTAGAAAACTCATTGAGGAGAATATAAATCTAAGGTCGCAATTGAAGAGAGAGAAGGAAGAGTTAGAGAGAAAGCTTGAACTTCTCGATTACGATGAAGGTGTACATAGTAAGCTACTTGAAGAGAGGAAGAGTATAGAAGATAAGGCTAAAACTCTGGCTATGAGAGTAAGTTCATTAAAGACTAGGATAGATAGCCTTAGAAGAGAAATTGAGGAACTGGAAGAAGAGTGGAGAAATATTAAGAAGCTGGAACAGAAGTACATAAAGCTTAGTAAACTTGTAGAAATGCTTAAAGAAATAAGGGCGCTATACTCTAAAGATCAGCTCCAGAGAGATATAAGGAACATAGCAAAACCCATCATAGAAAACTACACCAGAGAATACTTCAAGTGTTTCGGTCTAGACTACTATGACGTAAAACTGGACGAGGATTTCAATATATACTTGATAGGTCATGGAGGAATATATTCAGTAAGTGCTATAAGTGGTGGTGAAAGAATGGCTCTCTCTCTTGCTCTGAGGATGGCGATAGCCAAGGCACTTACTGGAGAAAGCTTGAGCTTTATGATGATGGATGAACCTACGGTTCACTTAGATGAAGTTAGAAGGAGGCAGTTGACTACTATGATTAGGAGGGGAGTTAGACATAGAGGGCTATCACAACTTATAGTAGTAACGCATGATAGGGAACTCGAAGACGTTGCAGACGTAGTATATAGAGTCCAGAAGAGTGGTGTATTTTCCACGGTAACTAGAGTGTAGATCTTTCTTCCAATAATATATTAACTTAGGCTAAGAAGATGCTATACTGTACTAGCATCTCTTTATAGGTCAATAGCAAAAATTTAAATCTCTTATAATACCACACTATCGGAGAGTTATATGATTCTTGGAATATTCGAGGATTATAAGGCTACTAATTTCTACCCACTAACTCTCCTAAGACCAGTCTACGAACTAAGAGTAGGCACTAAGACTAATAGGGAGAGAGTGGTAGAAAGTTTTGAACATGATATAGTATGTGCATATATGCGCGACTACCTAAGGGACCTTTATACTCTAAAATATAGTAGTGAGAGAGAAGAATATGTAGTCAATAGAGAGGGTGAACTAGACTCAGACACTATATTAATGAATGGTAGACTTGTATTGGATAGGAGAACTGAGGAGAATATAAAGAGGATAATAGATGGAAAGGATAACATCATAGTTTACTCCGGAACAGATGTCGCTCTCATAAAGGCTACGAGCAATAATGCAAGAAGAATAGAAGGCTTATTACTCGAACCTATGAATGAGAAAAAAGCCATCGAGCTCAAGAAAATAATTAGAAACTATGTAGAAGTGCCTAGAGAAGAAATAGCACTATCTGACTATCTATGGGACATGGTTAATATGAATGCAGAGCTGATAAAGGAGGATTTAGAAGAGAGGTACGTAGGAAGAGAGTGGAAGGCAAAGTATGTAGATGAAAGAGTAGCCATAGTAGGCGATGAAAGACTTGTATACCTAGATGAAGGTGTAGAAGTTGAACCATATACAGTCTTCAATACAAAAGCAGGACCTATATATGTAGGAAGAAATACGAGGATCCAGGCAGGAGCTAGAATAGAAGGCCCTACCTTCATAGGACGAGACAATATAATAGTGGGGGGAGCACAAATTAGAGAAGGAAGCAATCTAGGCGATGTATGTAGAGCTGGAGGTGAATTGGAGGAAACTATAGTATTAGGCTATACGAACAAGTACCACTTAGGATTCATAGGTCATGCCTATATAGGTGAATGGGTGAATATAGGAGCCGCTACTACGAATTCAGATTTAAAGAATACCTACGGTACAGTCAGAGTTACTATAGGCGGAAAGAGAATAGATACTGGAATACTCAAAGTAGGCTGTTTTATAGGCGACATGGTAAAGACCTCTATAGGAGTCCACATATACACTGGAAAGAATATAGGCATTTCATCTCACCTCCATGGTATAATATATGAAGACGTACCATCCTTCACAATATATGCTAAAAGCCTTGGTATAGAGCCTGTAGAACTCTTCCTAGAGTCCGCTATAGAGACACAACGTAGAATGATGTCCAGAAGAGGCTTATCGCTTAGCAAGGAGGAGATAAAGATTATTGAAAAGGTATACGAAATTACTGAGGAGGATAGAAGAAGAGCTGGCGTTAAGAAGAGGAAGTTCAAATTGATATAAGTAGATCTTTCTCCCCTCTTACCTATTGACTTTCTTTATGTTTAGGTGTTTTTTGTCTTTTTCTTGGGGTTTGTTGGGTAATGGATATGTTATTACTTAGTTATTCTTAGAAGTAGAAACTATTAACTAAGAGAAAACTTCTCCAAA
>QMRW01000008.1 GCA_003650785.1 Thermoprotei archaeon
AAACACAATGAAGAGTTTGTCTCCATAAAACCTATGTTTAAAACAGATTTGTGGACAGACCCTAACTTAAGTAAACTTAAGCACTTTTTTGAGGTTGTCAAGAAAGGATATACGGATATTACTCCAACACCAGAGGATGGAGTTACTGTAATGAAGATTATAGATGCTTTATACAGAGCAGCTGAAGAGAAGAGATGTATTGAAATAGACTAGCCTTTCTTTAACGTATTTTTAAACCGATTACAAACTAGGGGAGTGATAAAACCTATAAATCCCCCTGTAATATTTCAGCGATGATGAACCTTGTAAGGGCAGAGCGCAAGCTATGAAGATCGCTGGAACTACTGATTCTGAAGTGACCAGAGCATCCCATAACGATTCTTAAGAAAGAAAATATATACTTGAAACTAGTATACTCCCTTCTCTTTAGCTATCTTCTTTACGAACTCTATACACTTCCTCTTGAACTCATTATAACCTCTGATGAATTCATTCATAGTCTTTACAGTCGCTCCGAACTCTCCCCACTCTTCTGGTCTTAGTCCTCCATCTCCATACTCCTCTGCATTCTCTATTCCAGCTCTTTTCAATATCTCTATTAGCTTTGGTGTGAGCTCCCAGGCTTTTCTAAATTCATCCTTAGTTTCTTCCCTTTCTAGTAATCTCCTGACTATACCCTGATCTGGCGGAATTAGTGCGGTTTCTCTGAACTTTTCAGGATCAAATTCACTCTTCATACTTTCCATCAATACTTTCATTTGTTGATTTGGAAATTCTGTATTGACCATATTCTTGCTGGCTAGAGTATCCAGAGTTTCAATAGGTTTTCTCTTTGATGCTGGAAGGACATGAATTCCTCTCATAACCTCCTCCGCTTGCTCTCTTGTGAGGCCATACTCTCTCTGAAGGTATTTAAGCCATTTTTCTCTATTCTTAGGCGTGAAGAATAGTTGGTATACTCTCTTTGTTACACAGACACCACCCATTCCTATATCGTACTCAAGGTCAGAGAGGTACTTTGCTACTTCCTCCTTAGAACTTCCACCAACTCCAGCTTCAGCTAATATATCGATAAATGGGTTTTTGTTTATGGGTCTCAGGTACTTACGGCTACATACTACTCTTATCTTCTCTTCTAAGGTGGTACATTTCTTTACTGCCTCAAGAGCCCCTAATTTTTCAGCAAGTTCCTCTAATTTTTCCTCCTTATTCTCAAACCTCTTCAGAGCCCTCTTCAGTAGCTTCTCAGCTACATGTTCTCTAATATGGTCGTCGAGTCTACCTCCCATATTAGTTACATATACTGTAGTCAGTGGTATTCCTCTCTTTACAGCTTTTGCTCTCCCCTCTAATTTAGCTATAGTCGACCAGACCTCTTGGGATACCGTGAAGACCACAGTATTGTTAGTACCCATACCATGACTCTCTAATTCAGTTGTTATGTCGTTAGAGGCAGAAGAACTTCCAGATACCTTGAATACTATGTTCGGTCTTCCTCTCTCTATAGTTTCAGAGTAGCCCCATAATAAGTAGCTATCGTATCTCTTTAAGAAGGCCTCAGCATCTCTGTAGAATCTAAAGGCATCTCTTATGCTAGCTTCGTAGTCATCAGCGATATTAGGATTGAGCTGTAGACTTATCATTCCGTAAAACATGTTTGAGGCTATAGCTATAGGTCTAAAAACAGCTAGATTAGGCCATATGGAGACCTCAGTACCATAAGCTGCTATTTCATCTCCATACTTCTCGGGGTTCTTAAACCAGTGTGAATGTTTTTCCACAACTTTTCTAAAATCATCACAGAAGCTCTCTACTTTGTACCCTTCCCATAGACTTGGATCGTCTTCAAATGCTATAGCGGCTAGAACAGGATTGGTGGATACCTGAACAAAGCCTAGATGTCTCATCCATCTGAGACCTAAAGCATAGTCATTTCCGAAGAGACATAGCCCCATTTCTCCCATCCTGTAATAAACATTATTCCTTATTTGATCAATTGCAGCGTTGAGGAATGAATCCATTATGGCATCCTCTCTGAGCTTCTTCTCTATCTCCTTAGCCATGTAGGACAGCATGGATCCAGGTGGTCTGTAGTACTTCGACATGACTTTTTTCATCTCTGCTAGCATTCCTTCTACAACGGCCTTGGCTATATCTGCTCTTCCTAGTATACTCCTTTCAAATCTTTCCCAGTCATTTAGTGCTGTTTTAATAAGCCTTATAGCTACTTCGAGTTCCTCCTCAGAGAAGCCTATTATCCTCTTACTCTCCAAACCACTGAAATTCAGAGCCATTTCTAACATTACCTCGTATGCTCTGGCACAGTTGAGAATACTTCTCTCTTCATCTACTCTGTCTGCTATGTTTAAGATAGAACTATGAAATATTATATCTAACTTCCTAATAATATTCCTAAGAACTTCCTCTAGCTTACCTCTCAGCTCTTTATGGAGTAGGTGATCCGCTGCTAATCTTACATGTCCTTTTAGTGCAGTGTATACCACATGGTCAGCATGGTCGACTGTAGGTATTGGGAACTCTAACTCATCTAGAGGAGCCGAGGAAATTATCTCTCTAATACTCGATTTTGTTCCTTGACCCAATATACTCACCAGTTACTGAATTCACACATTACCTTAAAAGGTTATCCCGGAATAGTACTCTCTTCTAGCGAGATAAAACGAGAGTCTAAAGGGGCAATGAACACTCAAAGGATGGAAACCTTAGAGATAAAAATCTGTCCACTTAAGTACAAGGTGTAAAAGAGTAAAACTCAGACTCAAAAATATCTTCTACCCCCCCTATTTGAATTACTCGTAACATTATGTGAACTTTCTTTTAACGAAAGGATAGAGTGAGGAGGACTAGAGCTATAGGGACTACTAAACTATTTAAACTTTAATGGAAATTATAGTTGATGATGAAGCTTGCAAGGTTTGATTAATGATAGGACTCGGCTTTGCTGATCTTTATTTAACTTATCCAATTGCTACATTGATAATACCAAGCCCATCAACGGTATGATCATAATGATAGCTATAATGTTCATATTGAGTAATGTAAGTAGTATGAATGTGATTAACAATATTATCATCCACTTTTTTCTCACACTTATTGTTATGTGACTCCTTTCACTCATTTCATAGAGTTTGTAACCTAGATAAACTAGTAAAACTCCCATCAGTAGAGGTAGTATAAATCTATCCCCGAGAGGTGAAATGCCTACATATATTGGGGAGAGAATACTCCTGTATAATAGCAATATTGGACTAAGTAGAAAGAATCCCGACTCCAAGATTGTAAGTATAGGTTTCAATACCTGAAGCACACCTAGTGCTAATAGTAGTATGCCTCCTAATCTAATCATTATTCTGGGTAGCTTATCCATGATCTACTAGAATTTGTACAGAATATATCTATATCTTCTTCACTTCTACTATATAGGCTCAGATATGAAGATTGAATATATAAAGAATAGTGATGTAAGTAGAGCTCTAATAGGTGTGCCTAAGGGTCACAGACATTTAAGAGTGATATTAATTCTTAAAGATAAAAGAGTCCTAATATTTAGTGAGGCTACGATAGCTAATTTAACCAGAGCTTATGTGAATATAAAGACTCATCCAGAAAAGAGAGCTATTGAACTCAAACTTACTAAAGGCGACAACTTTAAAAGCGGATACGCTAAGTACCAGCTACTTGAAGTAGAGAGAAATGAAGATGAGATAGAGGAGGAGATTACTCGAATACTCGCTTTACAATAGGGAAGTGCTACTTTTTCTTCTAATTTCTCTATTTTTTACAAAATATCTAGTGATACCATCTATTACTACGATATCTAGATACCCTTTAATCATCTTAACAGTCTTACTCTCTAGCCTCTTGAGCATGCCATTTTTGATAGTATAGAATGTACTCCAGACTACTCCATTATTTCGCCTGGAGACCCTAATTAGCACATTATCCTTTTCACACTTTTCTAAGTTTAAGGTTACGTAAACACTTCCACTTTTCCTATCTATACTCATTTTAGTGATATAATCATTCAGGTTGTATTTAGCAGTATATAAGGGGTGAAAGTATCCCTTTATCAAAATAGAGGAGTAAAGGACTCCACGTTTATAGGAGAGTATTCTCATATCTATCCTCCCATACTGAGAAGAGATACTTTTAAGCATTCTCAGTAGTATTGAAAGTATTTCCAAGGACATATCTAGCCCTTATCTGGGGTAATAGTATACACTACGTAGTAGCTTATCGGACATACTAAATTATTACATACTTGCTCTACTAGTAATCTATAACTAACCGACTGCCGCCTATTTCAGTCACTGTATCCCTAAGAAACGGATAGTACCCGTATCTCCAAGCTCTTTGTAAACACTTAAATATACCATAGAGGAAGACCATGGGTGAAAGTGTGAAAGTAAAGAAACTAATACTAGTTACAGCAAGTTACGATACCCTTAGAAAGCGAGTTACCAGACTTCTAGAGGAAATCGCTGGTATGAGGGAGTTGGAGTTAGATGTAAAAGAAGAAGATTGGAAGTTCCTAATCAGGTATGGACAAGAGGATGAAATGGGAGGTTATGCCCTACCTCAAGTATTCGTAGAATACGAGGATGGCTCTATTAAACACGTGATGACTAGACTACCATTAACACCTGAAGGAAGAGTAGATATGGATGAGGCTAAGAGGATAGTTCTCTCCGCTCTTGAGGAATAAATCACCCTCTTTCTCTTTTTAATATAGCACTTGCAATTAATGGAGCTACACTCACATAGCTTATTGGGCTTTCAATAGTATCCGTACCTATTACTGCTTCTGCTCCTGCTTTTAATATTCTATATAGAGCATCTCCAACAAGTATTGGATGGGCACATACAGCATAGACTTTACGTGCATTAAGCTTTTTCATACTCCGAACAGCCTCCGCCATAGTACCTCCAGTACTTATTATATCATCTACTATTATCACATCCCTATCAACTACCTCTATATCTTTTATACTCAGCTCTACTTCCTCGTCACTTATCCTCCTCTTCTCTAGGACTGCATAAGGACAGTTGATCTCTTCTGAGAACACTCTGACCCACTGTTTGGCTTCCTCATCTGGAGCTATAGCTATAGGTTCATTCAATTTGAAGTTTTTGATTACATACCTAGCTAACTCTCTCATACATGTGAGATTGTGAACATTTATACTAAATAATTCTTCAAGCCCTTTCAATCTGTGTAGGTGGGTATCTATAGTATACAGCTCATTAATACCACTCCATTCTATCATTTCAGCTACTATCCTTATACTAAGAGCTTCTCCAGGTTTGAATCTGGTATCCTGTCTAGCATAGGGGATATACGGTATTACTCCTATTACTCTCTCAGCACCGAGATCCCTCAAAGTCTTGGCCTCGAATATAAACTCTATCAATAGATCGTTGGGTTGTTTAGCTATGGACTGTACCAATATTACCTCCTCTCCTTCTATATCTCCTAGGAAGTTCACATAGATCTCTCCATCTGGGAACTTTCTAACTTCAACATCGAGAAGGTCTATCCTCATAAGTCTCGATAATTTTACTGCTAGATGTCTTGAGCCACTTCCACCTACTATCATCATATCGTAGACCCCATAGTTTATAGATAGTAGCATTGGTCGTATATTAAGATTTGGAGTTTAGCTCTTAGTTCCACAGTGACGCTAGTTTAAAATCCTTAAGAGTTGCTATTGTGATCAAGTTTACTGAGTCCACCACGATAGTCTTTCTACGTTATTGTTGAATTTTAATCCTTCGATCATGTGTAGTGTTAATCGTTCTACTTCTCTATCTACGTTTGCTCTAAACTCCTCATCACTCTCGTAGAGGTCTACTATCTCTTCTCTAAGATATCTTCTACCATCAGAGTCTCTTAAGTTTAATGATATAAATGAGAAGTATTTGAATATGGGCTCTTCAGATTCTATGGGCTTGCCTTTACTCTCATATTCTTCCACCATCCTCTTAAGAAGTGGAGATGAAAGTTCTCTCTCCTCTTCGATGCACTCTTTCAGATACTTGTACACATCTTCAAATATCCTTTCGTATAATCCTCTAGGTCTAGTACCCTTAGGATAGGATTCCATTAACTTGAACAGGAGCTCTATGTAGACGCCTGAAACTTTATATTTGAGATTATGTCCTGTAGCTTCAAGTAGTACTTCATATACACCCTCTCCTTTACCGGTGAAAGGTCTACTTCCACTACCTGAATGAAATGAGAGTAAGGTACCAAAAGATCTAGCTATAGCTGATAGCCTTTCAACTCTATCTCGTAGCTCATCCAGATCTCCTTCGTAATCCTTTCTCTTTTCAAATCCTATATTGGGTGCTATGAAATCTATACCTAATCCTCGTTCCCATAATTCTCTCAGGTAGAAGTATATGTCCTTCTCCTCTGTTAACTCCGGAAGTTCATCAAATGCTACTTCCACACCGAAGGGTCTCTCTATCCTCTCCATCTCTTTATGTATCATTTTATACATCTTGAGAGCTAGCTCTATGCTATCTAGATATTTCAATGCAAGCTTCATCACATCTAGTCTACTGAAGCTTAGGGAGAAGGGTCTTCCACTACTGCCTATGAATACAAATCTCCTACCTATGTACCTATTCATTAGATCTTCTACTACCTCTCTTGGCATTAGATTTCTGAATCTCTCTTTTATACTCTCGGAACTCATTGAACTTACCTCTAACCTTACCATCTCACAGGTATCTATAGTAAAGAAGTCTACATAACCTGTTTGTACGGCCTCATCAATCTCGGACTTTATATACTCCATAGCATCTTCTAGCTCTTTATTACTTAAGCCATACTCGACCTCTATACCTACGATCCTCTTTACAGCCTTACTCGGGCTTGTTACAGTTATGTGATCTGCCTCTATCTCTATAGGCACGTTCATTTCTTCAGCCATTTCATGAGCAAGTGTCATGTACTTTTTTATTGAGGTTCCTGTATGACCCCTTGTGATATCATAGACTCCAGGTGGAGCGTTGATAACGTACTCTGGGGCGGTTTCCCTTACAAAAGATAGCATCAAGGTACCTGTAGTATTTCTGTTCTTGAAGGCTCTTAGTATGCCCTTTAGAAGAATTTCAGGCAGTCTTATACCGATTGCAGGATGATGTATGGGCCCTAGATACATGTTACCTAAATAGTCAATGCAATTTTAAGTGTTTCCAAGTAATTCATATAGATTGTAGAGTAGAAAGTGTACCCTCTTACTGTTATGAGTATCGAGACGAAACACTACTTCAAGCTAATTACAGATGAATTTCGGAGTTTAATATTAATTTTTACTCTTGTTATCTATAGTAGTGTAGAAATCTTTAATTGTACTATATTCTATCGGTAAGTCCTCTAGATCTACTAAAAGCCTACCAAGTTTTTCCAAGGGAATTGTCACTATTCCATCTACTATGAGTTGATCTTGTATGTAGAACGTGATGACTACTGGTATAAACTTCAACTTACTCGTAACTTCGATAGGTATTTTCAGGAGTCTATGAGCAACCTCTAGAAACTCCTTGAACCTCTCTTTATGCCTCAATGTGGACTCCAGTAATGCACTTCTCCTCCCTCTAAGTCTGAGCCAATGTTTACAATCCACTACTAGCACATAGGGATATTGGATGGCGACTATATCTATCTCAAATCTCTTACCATGAGAAGTGAAGTGTAAATTCCTATGAACTTTGAAGCCATGAGTGCTCAAGATCCTTGAGCATAGTTCTTCGTATTCTTTCCAGTCCATTAGTTTTACTATATCATATGCTGGAATTCCTGAGTTGATACTTTCCATGGCGAATCCTATTTTGTCTAAAAGGACTATGGTATTTCCTTCAAACGAAAGGTACTGCTTCAGTCTCTCGATAGCACTATTTATTACGGATCTACCTACGCTATACTTTCTACAGAATTCATTAACATCAAGAGTTTGACTCTTCATCAATTCCTTCACTAAGATTGTTCTTACTAGCTCGATTAACATTACATCTTTAAAAGTTACTGCGTACATATATTTTTCAGGTATGAGTAGGCATACTATAGCTTTAGAGAGCCCGACTCCAGAAAGAGCAGTGGAGATTTTGAGAAAATCGATACTAGGAAGTAGAACCTCAATAATAGTGGGAAGGTGTATAGTGAAATATAGAGGTAGAGCTGAGAGCTTTCTAGGAGAAGGAGATCGTGTAATAATTCTGAAGCCGGATGGATCCCTTCTCGTGCACAAAGCTAGTAAAAGAGAACCTGTCAATTGGAATCCTCCTGGATCCATTCATAGAGTCTATCTAAAGGAAGGGAAAGTAATTGTAGAGAGCATTAGGAGAAGACCACGAGAGACAATATTCATAGAGCTTAGTGAGGTATACTTCGTAGGTTCCTTTAAGCTAATAGATGAAGAGTGTATAATGATAACTGGTACTGAGAAAGATGTAGTAGATATTATTTTTCGCAGTCCCGAAGTTATAGAGAAAGGATTTAAACCCCTCTATAGAGAGATGAGCACAAAGTATGGCAAGATAGATATCTTTGGAGTCGATGAAAAGGGTAGAGCTGTGGTAATAGAAGTAAAGAGGAGAAAAGCCGATCTCTCCTCAGTATCTCAACTATTAAGATATGTAGAAAGTGTAAGAGAGAGTACTAACTCTCCTGTTAGAGGAATTCTTGTAGCTCCAGATTGTTCCGCCTCAGCAAGATTGTTCCTGAAAAGTCACAATCTTGAGTTCAGGAAAGTGATGTTTAAATAGTTAACGAAATTGTATTCATAAAAATACATCTTTAAAACCGTGGTAAAAGCCTACAGCTACATATTCCTTTAAGAGGACACTTCGCTGCTGGGATGTGAAGATACCTTCCCTTAGTACAATAGTTCATCCATAGGTATCTAAGTGCAAGTATCTTGAGCTTATCCTCGGGAGATAGTTCAAATGCTATTCTGTTTAAATCCTCTCTAGTACTAATGTTCCTACCTCTTTTCATAACTCCTGTCCTCGATAGTATATCTATCAACCTATAGTCTAGTGGAATCTCTATGCTGAGCACATCGTCGATATCCACTATATTAAATACCTTAGTTATGTAGTAGATGAATGATGCTATGGTGTTAACTCCAATACATGGATAGGATCGTAGTGTTGTACATAGTAATCTTATTGAAGGGCCTTCGCTAGCCCCTATACGAAGGGCATTAGCCAGGTTTGAGACTTTGTCTAGATCAGTATCAGGATCTAGTACTGTAGAGACTGTCTTAATAGTGTATTTGAAGAGATCTCCATAGAATTCCTTTAGATTGTTCATAGAGTAATTACTGAAAAATCTATAGAGAGCAGATACTGTTGTAGCAAGCTTATGTACAGTATTATTACCTATTCTGTTGGGAAGGGATTTCCTGAGAGCCCTGTACACTCTCTTCTCATTATCTAATCGTTGAAGCTTCTCTTCATGTATTATACTTTTGAATTTACTCAGGTACTCTATTGCATCTCTATTCTCTACCCAGTGGAACTGTTCGAATATTGAACTTAGAAGTAATAAGTAAATTTTCATAGAGTTTGTTTTTATCCCTCTCAGAATGTTTTCCTCGAGTAATTCTCTAAAGTATTCAGTGGCTGATTTTTCAATATTCTCCAGAACCTTATGTACACTATCCATTTTTATTATATTTCTATGAATATACCTTTTAAGCCTATGTCTCAGTTCGGGAATATGTTTTGAGGCATGTTCCATTATCTCTATAGTTATCCACTTTCTGTTACTGCGATTAGGGGTATAGTCTAGACTTCCACTTGGGGTCTGTACGCTTAGAAGAGTTTTTACATACTCTAGAAGATTGCGGAACTCTACCTCTACATAGCCAGAGGCTATTAATGCGAGTGAGACAAGTGTCTTCTTAAGAATATTGACATTTATAGCCAGGTATAGCTGTTCTTCAAGCCATGAACGTAATGCATTAATGGCTCTCTCTTTCGATACTTCACTTAGATACTCGTTGCAATATAATAGTATAAATGCCGTTAGTTCTATATCTCCGCGTCCATCGGTGATCCATAATCCACTTCTTCCCTGTATATTTTCAAGTCTTCTTATAAAGTCTAGAACTATGTCTTCATAACCATAGGTACTCATCGCTTTAAGTACTCTTAAACTCGTATACACTGAAAGCCTTGTATAGTTCCATTCAAAGGGTAATATCTTCTTCAAGATTGGGATAGTCGAGTGTATCTCACTCCAAAATCCTATCTTCGATCTCCTATTATTAAGTGCATTTACTATATAGTCCAGTTCACATTTCCTACCCTTGGTTAGTACTAGAAGGGCATTAGCCGTAGCTATTATACTGGGAGGATAATTTCTATCCCATAGAAGTGGAGTGAACTCGTGCTCTTTAGTCAGTTTGTAGAGCCATTCTATCCAATGATTTACTATCTCTAGATCTATGATCTTCAAATCTACAATTAAGGGAAGTTTGTAGAATAGCTCTGTAGAGGATATATAGTCTGCAATACTTTCAATGTAGTCTCTCATATGTCTCGACTTTATGTCATGAATAATATGCATGAGCCTAAATATCTCTATCTTCTCGCTTTGAAATGCATGTCTGTTCGGTAGTTGATTATACTACTATAGTGACATAAATCGCCATAGGAAAGTATCTTAAAACGCTATAACTTTAGTATTATGGTGTAATATAAATGAGAGTTGGAGTAATATACTCAACACCAATACCGACAACTACTAATAGACTTATCATAGATGAATTGAAGAGAAGGAATATAGAGACTATTCCTATACCACTCCAAGTGCTTGAATTAAAGCTGGGAGAAGGAATATTCGAACTGAGTATAGGTCCAGAAAAACTAGAACTAGATGTAGCATTATTAAGAGGGCTGGGTGCTATAATATCTTTAGACCAATATCTAGTGAGAGTAGGTATTCTAAAGTCCATGGAAGAGCTTGGAGTGAAGTTAATTAATAACCTAAATGCCTTCCTGACCAGTAGGAGTAAACTACTTACATTACTCACTCTGTACAAAAAAGGTTTACCCGTTCCTTTAACCTTAGTCTCTGAGAACCTAAGGCGACTATACGAAGATAGTAAGGCTATAAAACCAATCATAGTTAAACCCTGTATGGGATCTAGAGGGTACGGAACGACCGTGGCATACGATCATGATATATTATTTCAAATATACAGACACCTACTATCCATGGGCATAGTGCCTCTTACTCAGAGATATCTCGATAAACCACAGAGGGATATAAGAGTATTCATAATCGGAGATGAGGCAGTAGCTGCTATGTACAGGATATCGACGAAATCTTGGAAGACAAATATAGCTCAGGGAGCTAGAGCTAGGCCTTTGAAGATAAGTGAGGAGTTAAGTGAACTCGCCATCAGAGCCTGTAGAGCGGTAGGTTTAGAATACGGTGGGGTCGATATAGCTGAAGAAAATGAGAACTACTTCATATTAGAAGTAAATGGAAGTCCCGACTTTGAAAGACTTATGCAGATTACTAAAGTCAACATTCCATCACTAATAGTAGATTATATATTAAATCTAGCTAGAGAGTAGCCTAGTTAATGTTTTGAAAGCTCTAGAAGTCGTAGTCTAGGTGGAGAACTTAAATAGATGTAATCAATAATTAAGCGGATGATGAAGGAAGAGACGAGTTGAGTGATGATATAGTGAGCAGATTCTGATAAATATCGCCTACATGAGTATTATATACTCCTATTCAGATTAGAATTAGGTGTCTAGAGATGCCGCTGAAAAGTGAAGAGGATAGAGGATGGGTTTTAGAATGTGAGAACTGTGGTTCGGAAAGAATGTTGTACGTGGGATATGATATAAGCGATTTTGAGAAGATCTATATATTCTGCAGTAAGTGTGGGCGGAATACTATGCATAGAATAATAGGGTACAAGGATGGAGAGCTGAGTCCTCTCGAGTGAGAGTGAGTACTAATCATGTTAACTTTTTAAAGAACTGGGATGTTGAAGATATTAGTATGTTTGGCACTACTGAAAGATTGATAGGTAAGATCCTTAAGGATAAAATAGAGGTTATAAAGCACGAAAGAGGGGTCACCTACATTAGACCTAAAGATGCGGCCTTTGACGAAATGTTCATCTACAAGAGAATGATTGGCCTCTTTGAGTATAAGTACATGTTTACTGCTAATATCCTCATAGTACCAGCAGACGGAATGACGCCATTGATGGCTGATGTCTATAGGTACTTAAAGGGATGTGAGTGTATACTGAAGCATAGGGGTATATTCAGAAAGACCATAAGCTTTGAACCCCGCGAGGAACTCAGTAAATTAGCCACTTTAATTGAAGGACTTAAGGTGAGTAATAGACTCACTAATCTTCTCAATAGCGATAGAGAACTTATGGAGGACATATCAAAATTAGGTACTATAGAACTGTACGTTCTTCTGAAGTCCATAGATGAGACATATCTACCATTTATAACCGATAGAGATAAACTAATACTAGCTGAAAAAGCATTCTTTGAGAAACCTTCAGAGATTTTATGGACACTGACATTAACGCACACACTTCCTAGAGGTTTTAGATTTAAACGTAATGTGCTACTCATATTCGATGTAATGGATAGAATAGCTAGAAAACTAAGAGATCTGAGTAACGATGTTATCTCTGAGCTTTCAGCCTAGGTCTATAGAACCATACTGGACCATAGCCTGTATCTCGTACCTCTATCCCTATTTTCCTTAGCTCAGCTCTTATAGCATCTGATAAGCTCCACATTTTCTTTTCTCTCAACTTTTCTCTTACTTCGAGTAATATTCCAAGAAGTTGTACTGTAGTCCTACTTAGTTTTTCATATTCAAGTTTAAAGCCAAGTATTTCACGTAGAAGCTCTACCATAGTATAGTACGCCAGTCTTAAGTGCTCTGATCTTATGTAGCTATCCTCCTTTTTCTCTACAATTCTTTCATAATAATCTATGAATTCAAATATTTTTGATAAAGCTCCTGGTGTGTTAAAGTCGTCATCCATAGCATCCATGAACTCCTTCTTCATAGTCTTTAACTTACTTAGAAACTCTTCTTCTAGATCCTTTTTATACTCTTCTACTCTCCTAAGCATTGAGGTCACTCTCAATCTCTCTAGCGTACCATATATTCTGGATAGTGCTCTTTCGAGCTCCTCGATTTTTTCATACGAAAAATCTATTTGACTTCTGTAATGTGCTTGAGCTACCATAAACCTGAGTACATCAGCGCTATGTTTTTTGAGAAATTCTACTACTGGTACTATATTGTAAAGAGATTTTGACATTTTTTCCCTTCCTATTGTAAGAAGACCTGTATGCAACCAGAATCTGCTAAATGGTCTCTTTCCAGTGTAGGCCTCGGATTGAGCTATTTCATTTTCATGGTGGGGAAATATGAGATCCGCACCACCTCCATGGATATCTATCTGTTCTCCTAAGTGCTTAAGAGCCATTACGGTACATTCTATATGCCATCCTGGTCTACCAGGTCCCCAGGGGCTAGGCCAAGAGGGTTCATCCTTCTTAGATGCTTTCCAGAGTGCGAAATCTCTAGGATCTTCTTTTCTCTTATCTACCTCTATACGTGCTCCAGCGAGCATATACTCGAACTTCTGCTTAGATAGTTTACCGTAGTCTTTGAACTTTCTCACTCTGAAATATACATCACCATCAATCACGTATGCATACCCCAAGTCGATTAATCTGCCTACTACACTTATTATATCTTTAATGTGTTCAGTTACTCTGGGATACACATCGGCTCTTAGTAAATTGAGCTCTTCTACAACTCTGAAGAAGTCTTCCTCATACATTCTAGCTACTTCGAAGGGAGATATCCCAAGTTCCCTAGCCTTTTTTATTATTTTATCCTCAACATCCGTTATATTGACTACATATTTTACCCTATAGCCCTTATATTTCAGGTATCTTACAATTATATCAAATGCTATATAGGTTCTAGCATGTCCTACGTGTGTTAGATCATATACTGTGGGTCCGCATACATAGATCTTAACAATGCCATCTTCTATAGGTTTAAACTCCCTCTTTTTCTCGCTTAGAGTATCAGATATCTTCAACACAATGTGACTTTCACCGTCCTATATTTCTGTACTGTATCCTTATAATTTTATCGTATTTCGCTCGATGAATATGCATAGACCCCTCCTCCTCCATTTAGAGTTAGGTTACTTCACCACTGAATATGCACACATCCTAAAGGTACTCCCTAATTATCTCAGTCTGGATAGTAGTACCACTCAAGGATATCCTCGTCATACTAATCTTTCAGAGGCCTCTTACCTACTATTCCGTAGTAGTCTTCGTTAAGTATCCTAGTCTTACAATCGTTTCGGGAGATATTCGTAGTTCTCTTAGGGGTAGGAGAGTATCTCATAAAATAATGTCTGGTCAATCTTAGGCTATAGTATAGACTCTCTAGGCTAGATCCTCTGTCGAGGGTATAGTATCACCCACAAGAGCTCTCTTGATGCTGCTTAGTCTCTCTAGTATAGTATTCAGTCTTTCAATAGCATCTAGAAAGTCATCTAAGTGTATTTCTCCTAAGAACCATTTCATCAGAATGTCATCTAATTCTTCTCTAGTTCTCTCCTCGACCATTTCAATAAGCTTAAGCGTGTCTACTCGTCTGGGTTCCTTAATTTTTAATTCCATATTTACATTTTCATCCATTCTCTGTGCGTAGCTTTTGAGCAATAGTGGATTGATCTTACTTACTTTCCTTTTTATCTCATCGGGAGTAGTATGACTATCTATGTTTAAATACTTAACCAATCTCTCAAGTGTATCTGTACTTGAGCTGCTTTCAACTAGGAAGAGCTTATTACCGATCACGATTATATTTGAAGGATGTACTTTTAGTGCTCTTCCATCCATTCCCTCTATCACCACAGTTTCAGCCCTACCACTCCTCCTACTAGCTCTTATCTCCATAATCCATCCTACTACATTTTGATTGACATCCCTAACTATCCTTCTCTTGAAAGTACTCAGCCTGTTTATCTTTATCTCGTCTAATGTCAGTAAACCATACTTCTCTTTGAACCTCTCTAAAGTCTCACGTCCTCTTCTGAAGCTTATCCTCAAGTACTACACCCAAGAGTTAGTGCTACTATAGTAGTTTGAGATTACGCTGTCTCATCATTATAATCTCCAGCAGAATACTCAGATACTGTGTTACATGTGGTATAAACCTATGAGCTACGGTGGACACTACTAGCTTGGATCTCCTTGTATAGTACTATTGAGGTATGTCAAGGCATATGATCTCTTAATTACATGTGTACAATTATAAAAGAGGGATAGGTGTGTGTCTATTGATAAAATAAGCATAACCAATATGAGTTATTTGTCAAAATATATGTGGGGTGAAAGGCCATGATAGAAAGAGTTAAATCGGGAATTCCAGGACTAGATGAAATATTAAATGGTGGAATACCTAGAAGGAATATCGTACTTCTTTCAGGAGGTCCTGGTACAGGTAAGAGTATAATGGGTCAACAATTTTTGTACAACGGTCTTCTACAGGGGGAGCCAGGTGTACTTGTAGCTTTGGAGGAACATCCTGTTCAGATTAGAGTGAATATGGCACAGTTTGGATGGTATGTAAAGGACTTCGAGCAAAAGGGACTCTTCGCTATAGTAGATGCCTTTACGGGTGGAATAGGTGAAGCTGCTAAGAGAGAGCGCTATGTGGTCAGGAGTGTAGATGATATAGGAGAGCTCATAGATGTCATAAGAGAGGCTATCAGGGATATTAAGGCGAAAAGAGTAGTCATAGATTCTGTAACCACACTCTATATCACCAAGCCTGTTATAGCCAGGAACGTTGTCATGCAGCTTAAGAGAGTGCTTTCCGGCTTAGGATGTACGTCTATGCTAGTTTCACAAGTAAGTGTAACAGAGAGAGGATTTGGAGGTCCTGGAGTAGAACATGCTGCCGATGGAATAATAAGATTAGATTTGGACGAAGTAGGAGGAGAACTTAAAAGATCCATAATAGTTTGGAAGATGAGGGGTACTAAACATAGTATGAGAAGACATCCCTTTGATATAACTGATAGAGGCATAGTGATATATTCCAGCAAAATTTTGGTATTTGGACACAGAACAGTAAGAGAGGAAGTATAGGTTAGGTATAATAATATCATACATATAACGTGAGTGGTGAAGAGAATGAGTGAAGAGATTACATTGAAACCTATATCGAAGAGGGATGTTCATAGGCTAGAGACAGCACTGATGGTGGCTACACTACTCAGACCTGACGTATTAGAGAAAATAAGAGAACCTAGTGAAAGACTTACATGGCTAGATTCACTAGCCGTAGCTGCAGGAGCACTTGCCAGAAGCAGAGCTGGATATACTGTAATGAGAATAGCGGATGAGCTGGGTAGATCCGAAGCCACTATTAGAAATCATATAAGAGGTAAGACAGAGGCCGGTAGACTGGTTTTAGAGACATACGAGAGATTTGTTAGAGAAGGGATTAAAATAGAACTCCCTACTGAAGTTGAGAGGAGGGATAAAGAGATAGAGGAACTGAGGATTAAATTGAAATCTTATGAAGAGAAGCTCTTAGCCATTAAGCGAAGATTGGAAGAGATATTAGCTATGATATAGGTATAAATATAAAGTTCATGATACACGGATACTACAACTTTAAACCCAAAAATATCCCCCTGCTGACGAGGGATACGGTATTTAAGATACTACACTCCATTAGACTACAGCATAAAAAGATAAAGGTAAGTATGAATCTAGGTCTTTCGGAGGAGTACATTAAGATACACAAAGACTATGTAGTGATAAGAGAGATACCTATAGAAATAAGCAAACTTAATGAGCTAAGTAGTATCTGTAAAGATGATGAAGTATATGCACTAAGTGATGGACAGCTGGTAAGATTGGCTTTCTTTAGAAATGGCCACTTCTATAAACTCAAGTACCTCGGTGAAGGTATATCACCTACTATAGAGATAGATGGAATGCATATGCATAGAATAACTGGAATTACACCTTGGGAGGATGCTAAACTTAAGGCAAGTCTAGCAAGAGTGAGGTATTGTAATAGGGTTCTAGATGTGTGTACAGGGTTAGGCTATACTGCAATAGCTGCTCTTAAAAGTGGAGCTTGTAATATTTTGTCCATAGAAGTAGATAGAAATGTACTTCTGCTCGCTGAGTATAATCCTTGGTCTAAAGGTTTAAGGAATAAATCTATAAAGATCATACTTGGAGATGCATACGATATCTTACCCAAACTAGAGACCTCGTCATTTGATAAAATAATCCACGATCCTCCTAGACCAGCCTTCGCACCCATGCTATACTCCTATGACTTCTATACGGAATTATATAGAGTGCTAAAG
Organism: Thermoprotei archaeon; assembly: GCA_003650785.1. Taxonomy (GTDB): domain Archaea; phylum Thermoproteota; class Thermoprotei; order Thermofilales; family B20-G17; genus B20-G17. The sequence continues at coordinate 17,463 of QMRW01000008.1, forward strand.
CCGAGAGGTATTTTATTCCATTATACTGGTAGTCCAGGTAAAAGAAGGGGTGTTGACATAGCCAGAGGAGTTATGAGAAGACTTCAAAGAGCTGGTTTTAAAGTTAAGAGATGCCCTCCAGCTGAAGGAGTACTAGCATTTAAATAGTAGCCTCATATCTGAACTCTGTTCAATGACCCCTGTTCAGTGTTACGGAGAAAGTGCCCCCGAAGCGCACAGTACACCCCTTCTTTAATGGAATATCCTGTACTGGATTCCATCTTATTTCAGTCATTCCATCAACCCGTCTGCATACTATTCTCATAGAGTAGTAGTTAGGGAAATATATCTCTCCTTCGAGTACTGCTTTCTCAGACTCCAATACTATCTCTATAGGTATACCTTCATGCTCTACTTTAAGCACTACCCTACTGTGGTTAAAATGTCTTAAATTAAACTGAATATTGCCTAGGAGCACAAGAGGGGCGGAGAAATCCTTTGTTAGTATCATCTCACGGAATGGAGATATAACTGTAGTAGTCTGAATACTTACTCCCGAGAATCTGGATTCTATCAGCCTAAAGTAGCCTGAGAAATCATCCTCATTAAATACTATGTAATGTTCTCTCTGCATATCAAATGTCTTTGCTCTATACTCGACTACTGAGCTCTCATTGGATAGGGAGTGGGGGAATATTTTGTATAAGAGTTCTCTGTCTACATATAGCTCTATGGGTATCTTTGAGCGAGGTACTCTTACCACTATGTCCATCTATATAATACTTCTACAGCCCAGTAAAATATATCATCCCATACTACTTGAGGCTATAGGTTTGGATCCATTAGGTTAAGTACTTATGAGATATTAGAACCTACTCTCTAGGGTAATAGGTTGAGCTCTGACATAAGTGAGAGTACTATAAGCCATTTACTAAACTTCAACATGAAGCATAGAGTTCCCGAGGAAGGATTCCGTACATTAGTTGCATTCGAAAATTGGTTAACAGTTCAAGGACTTAGACCTGCTACTAGATACAGGTATTTGGAGATAGTAGGCGAATTCCTCGAGTGGATGTATGCTCATGGAGTGAAGTACAACAACCTTACCATGGTACATCTTGAAGACTTTCTAAGCGAAATTCGAAAGAGGGGAGTGAAGTCCAGCACTCTCTCCTGGTATGTAATCGGTATTAAGAAGTTCCTAAAATACCTCTACTATATAACTGATAATAAGAAGTTTAGTGGGTTATATGAAAAAATCAGAGTCCCTGCGAGGAAGACTACACTTCCCGAGATACTAACCGTACACGAAGTGAATACGCTATTGAGGGCGATAGATAATAAGAAACACCGTGCCCTCATAGCACTAATATATGAAACTGGCTGTAGAGTGAGTGAGGCTCTTAATTTAAGAATAGGTGATATCGAGTTAAACGAACATGGATTAAGAATAGTCTTTAGAAAAAGTAAGAGTGAACCTAGAAGGGTTATACTCTCTCTATATGCTGATCTAGTACTATCATGGCTTAAAGTACATAAAGCTAGGCATGATCTCCAGGCTTACTTATTCTACGGTAGAGATCCCAATAATAGACTCTCTAGAAGTGTAGTATTCTACATATTAAAGAGAGCTGCAAAAAGAGGAGAGATCAGTAAGAGAGTATACCCCCACCTATTACGTCATACAAGAGCTACTCAACTCTATAAGGTATTCAAGGAACTTGAAATGATGAAATGGTTTGGATGGAAAACAAGAAGTATGATAGATGTTTACAGTAAAATATCTCAAGAGGATCTCGAGAATAAATATTTAGAAGAGGTTGTAGGAGTTAGTACTAATAGCAAGGAAACTGGTACTTCCGTGAAATGTATCGACTGTGGGTATCTGAATCTGCCTGGATCACGCTTTTGCAGTAACTGTGGTAGTAGGTTATCTTAGGAGTAGTGCTTTTTACTGTTTTTATTATTGATTAAGAGGTTAGTATTAACGTATAGGAATGTTCTACAGCCACTCTTCTTGAACCTAATTAATCCCACCCTTGAGAGTATGAGTATGTGACTGTATAAATTTCCTAGTCCTATGTTAAGTCTTCTACTCAGTTTATTAAAGCTACTACCGGGATTCTCTAAGAGGTAGAGAACTATCTGGCGTCTTATAGGACTCGCGAGGGCTTCACTTATACTCAGTATCTTCCTCGGCATTGCGCCACCTCATTGGAGAGAGTTAATTACTAGCGTTACTATAATTGATAAGTAAAAAATATACTTTATTGTTTGGATACCTTCACTATCCTTTAAAAATCGTAGTCAATCTATAATAGGGAATAATGTGCTAATATTAGTCGTTCCCATAGAGAATCCTCCCCTTAAAGTATTGAAATATTTAGAATACGAGCTTCCTAGGAGACTTCCTGGTACATCTGTAGAAGTTGTAAAGAAAGTATTAGACCTACCAAGTAGCGTCTACAATCCCCATCGACTTCAATATGACTCCGATGCCGTGCTAGAATTTCTCAAAGGAGTTGAACTATCTCGTAGAGGCTTTAGAATACTAGGTGTAGCGGACGTAGATGCATACTCAGATCAACTGAACTTTGTATTTGGACAAGCTGAGATTTACGGTAGATATGCTGTAATATACCTTCAAAGACTCAGACCCGAGTTCTACGGATTGGTAGCGAATGAGAATCTATTCTTGGAAAGAGCTTTAAAAGAGAGCATGCACGAATTGGGGCATACCTTCGGTTTGCTTCACTGTACCAATAAGTACTGTGTAATGCACTTTAGCAATTCCATATTCGATACTGATGTAAAGCTACCTAAATTCTGTACAAGATGTCTTCGGACATTACTAACTTACTTTACTCGCTTTAGAAGTGGTAAAGCTCCTTTATATTAATGAATAGGGGTTATTCCTGTATAAAGTATAAATATGCCTCTGATAGTGTAGATACCTCTACTACTTTCATGAAGAAGCCCCTCTTACGAAGCTCTTCCTCTAGATCCACCCACATGGGCTTATAGTATATCCATTCAAGTATTCCAACTTTCTTCTTCACAGGCACGTATTTAATGATTTTACTTTGTCCTTTTGGTACTAGAAATACCCTGATACCATTCTCAGCTGCTACTATTGCTTTCTCAAGTATTCCTCCAACAGGGCCTATATTGCCATTTTCATCTATTGTTCCTGTTAGACCTACATCCTTTCTTATACTATCACCTTTAAGGAGAGCTGTTATCATTACAGCTATAGCCGCACCAGCTGAGGGGCCGTCCACGACTTGTACCTCCCTCTCAGCTTTGATGACTATGTAAACATCGTAGATTTCTCTGGATCCACATACTTTAAGTGCTGCTTTTAATGCTTTTTCAGCCGAGGCTTGAAGCTCTATTCCTATCTTAGGAGTAGTAGCTATAAATATCCTATTTCTACCAAGACTTAACTTGAGATACGCCTTCATCATTATGCCTTTCAACTCGTATGAGAACATATCTCGGGTAACTGCATATACCCCAAATATAGGTATCCAATCGTAATCTCGAAGTTCAATTCCATGCTCTGGTGTTGAGTATGCTGGTAATTGTCGTAGTAATGTATTGACCATTTCCTTTAGTCTTGCATTCTCCTCTACTAGTCTCTGATAATTTTGAGAAAGATTGAATATTATAGTCCGTAAATTCTCATTCTCCTCTTTTAGCGTACGGATTTTAAGAGATAACAATTCGATAGTCCTACTATACTCTAGATGAGCATTTAATAGGAGAATTGATAGTACTAAATTGAATACTAAACTTACTGTTAGGATTGTTACTGTAGGCTTTCTCATAATCTCATGCCCCTTAATTTCTTGAGTATAGGATTACTCTCTATCATATTTCTACTGACCTCATCCCAATAAATTCCCTTCGGTCTTTTGTACTTTCTATCGATTCTGTAATAATCCCTTGGAGTATATATGGCATCTATGGGTACATCGTGCTTTGTCATAGGTATCTGTTTAACTATCTGAACTGGATGTACTGTAGTAATTATTGGCGTAGTTTCATCCACTAGTTCCAACTCCCTCAATATAGCGTACTCTAGATCAGAATATCCTCCACCCTTTCCTAGTCTAGCTCCATCTAACGAGACTGCTACACTACCCACTACTTTTAAATCTATATGCAGCTTAGAAGGAGGAAGTATGGATTTGATGCCGTACTTGAAGGCACCTCTTATGGTGGCTGCGTACCTTATCTTAGATCTGGGCATTCTATCACTATTAAGGATGAGAAATCCCTCCTTCAACCTTGGTGTAGGCATTATCAGCATCTTGCCCTGTCTGAGTACAATTTCTCTGATAAACCTCTGTGGAGAGTCGGGATTTACGAATACAACCTCGGCTTTTTCGAACTCCTTGGACTTACATAGTAACTTAGCAGCTTCTATGCTACCTATGAAATTTGGAATCCTTCCGAAACATGGTCTCGGAAAAATAGTTATTCCCATTCTCTCCATAGTGGACCATATATGCATTCTTAGTCTTTGCTTTTCGTCCTTTATATCTGCCATCGAACACTAAATGTTGAAATAGTATATAAGTCATCGTACATACCTAATTGAGCACGTTTTCAGGCTTCCATAAAGCATTTGCTGATTATTGTAGTACTAATACATCACTTCGACAATTCATTGTAGCTAACCTGTTCTACAATTGAAGAATACCCTTTATATGTGAAACGTAATAAGACAGTCACCTTAATATATTCGAGGCACTTCAGAATATTACCAAGTCATACAGGTGAATAGTGTATGGGGATAGGAGAGCTAATAAGAGAGATTTGCTCTATATACTGGAGCCGAGGTGAGAGTTACGAGTAGAGAAGTAGGTATAGTGGAGAGGAAGAGAAAGAGTAAGATGAGACTTATAACGGTACACTTACCTGAACCTTATATAAAGGGTCTTGAGCAACTTGTGGAAATGGGTAGATATCCAAATAAGAGTGAAGCTATAAGGGTAGCTGTCAGAGATCTCTTAGCTAATGAACTATGGAGTAATAGAATGGATAGGATTAACTTTCTAAGTGCTTGATACTCTTCTACTTAAAAGATTACCTACCTTTATCTTTCGAATACCTGAGCTCGTAGAATTAATGATAAATCTAACATTCCAGTATCAAACT
>QMRW01000009.1 GCA_003650785.1 Thermoprotei archaeon
AGTATAGTTGAACTCTATCCGTACGTTGTATTTTATCCATCAGTACATGTTCAAATATTCTTTTACATTTCATTCATCTCAATTTTAGTCTACTGGTCCCTTAGAAGTATCAGAAACAGCTCTCAGAGTCTCAGTAGAAAAGCCATAATAGGCAAAATAGGTTCAGTCCTACTTAGATTGCACTGGATACTCCTACCAGTATATTTTCTACTCTACGTAAATCCTGTGATAGCCTACATACTTCCACTAGGAATGATACTCCTAGGAACCTCGGTATTACTGTACAATATTGGAAGACCTTTGAACCTAATTTTATCATTAATACCACCCACAATTGGTCTAATAATCCTGCTACAATTTATTGGAATTATAGAAATTCCATATCCCTTTATAGCGGATGAAGTATATTCCGGGTATTCCAGGAGTCCTATAGGACTTCTATCCCTCTCGTTAGCCCTATCCATATTCTTTACAGTAGCACTTTTCGCTCTCGATATGTTCAAGGAGAAGGTATCTATCATAGCGGTAACATTGGTACTATCCACTATTTCATTACTAGCCTACACGTATATTTACGAGGTTAGGCTCTACATACCGAGAGAAGTTTTCTATATAATCTTCTATGTAGTCTCAGGCTTGATAGCCCTTTCCATGAGTGGTGACCTAGTTGACTTGATGGAAATGAGGGTATGGTGCATTCCTAAGAGATTGCCCTTTACTAAGAGAATAGAGCCTTCTCCAATAGCACCTATAAATCTTGAGCCTATTCGACGTTCACCAATACCGAGTGAGGTAGAAGGATTCATTAGAAAGGCAGATGAGGATTTCGAGAAGTGGAGATATATGAGAGAAGGGAATATGGCTCTTATATACCTAAGAAATGCCTTTGAGAATCTCTTCAATGCTACTATAGCAGCAGTAAGATTGTATCTAGGTGAAGAGACCACCAGGTGGGGAGAACTTAAGAAATTACTCGAATCGAGAGATCCAAAGTTAGCCAAGGAGTTCAGGAGATTCATAGGAATACATGTAAAGATCTATAGAAAAGGAGAGATCCCTACTGATCCCTTAAATTACTACATGCAGTACAGAAAGAATGTACTAGATTTTATACATAGAATACTGACAGGTATACATAAAAATTCTCTTAGCCAGGAATGAAGAAGTTGTTACTTTCCTTCACATACTCTGTTGTAGACTGCTCCTAAAGTAGGAGGAGGTCTTCGACACTCAATAATGCGAAGTTATCTCAACAGTATAATAATTGATTACTTCTACCGTGGTAGTGTAACTCCTCTCTGTCTAAAGTACCTTCCTCTATAAGGCTCTGTATTCGTTGTCAATTTCATGAAGACCACGTGAGCAAATTTCAATCCTTTTCTCAGAACAACTGGAAAAGCTCCACCATGTACTTCTAACGTTATTTGTCCTTCAAAACCAGCGTCTATTATTGTAGGTGGAATACTAAGTCCCAGTCTTGCAAAAGTACTACGTAGTTCGACCAGACCAGCTATGTAGGTCGGTACTTTAATGTACTCCAGAGTAGTCACTAAGATCTTCATGTAAGGTTGAAGTATAAGCTCATTATCTATCTTAACCACTTTATAGTACTGTCTTAGGTCTACTTGCTCTAAGTCTTCTGGATCTAGAGGATCTGGATTATTTATGAGGACTGCAGCTTCATCGCCTATCCTGAGATCTACTCCATTCTCTCTGACGATGTCCTCATCGAAAGGTTCTATTACTATCTCACCAGATTCAATACACTTAATTAAGTCGCTCCTGGCCAGTATCAATCTCTATCCCCTAGATCTTCCTACTAGATTAGCTTTATTGGTATCTTTTACAATATGGATATTGATCCTAGTATTCCATGGAATTAGGTACTCTGAACTCATCGTCGAGACATGGAGTAATAAATAGGGATAGAGATCCAGAATATCTGATGGAGATGTAGTAGAAGAAATATAAGTATAGTTGCGTATATGGTTTGGAATAATTGAAGGGGTATTAGGAGTCATGTGGATATTAGTTAGGCCTGATGCAGAACTGGTATGGAGAAATAGGGAAGTGAAGGAAAGACTTGCATGGTACAAAGCTGTAATGGATAATAGAAAGCCGGCTAAGTATCTTATAGCTAAAAGAGTTCATGTAGAGGGAGAGCTAAAGGAATTGAGCTATGAGGAACTTTGGAAGAGGCACTCCGAAGCAATAAAAGAGTTCTACGAGTTATTAGATAATGTGAGAAATAATGATTTAGACATAGAAAGTATTCCCATAGCCAGCCCTAATCTAATAGATTTGAAGAGTGAAATAGCCAGAAGAATACTACGAAATTGTATATTCTGTGAGAGGAGATGTGGTGTAAATAGAGAGGCAGGTATGAAAGGCTTTTGCGGTCTAGATGCGAGGACATATGTAGCCTCAGAATTTCTTCATATGGGAGAAGAGTCTCCATTAGTACCCTCGGGTACTATATTCTTTACGGGATGTAGCTTCAAGTGTGTCTTCTGTCAGAACTGGGATATAAGTCAACACCCACTAGCAGGGGAGCCCGTAGATGCAAAAAGACTTGCTAGGATAGCTACGGATCTTAGAAGGAGAGGGGCTAGGAATATAAATTATGTAGGAGGAAATCCAGATCAACAACTTCATACAATAATAGAATCTCTCAAATACATGAACATCAATGTACCGCTACTCTGGAACAGTAATATGTACCTCACATTACAAAGCTTAGATCTACTACTAGAGATTATCGATATATGGCTACCTGACTTCAAATACGGTTCAGATGAGTGTGCAATGAGGTTGTCTAATGTGGATAGGTATTACGAAGTTGTCACTAGGAATCTAAAGATATTAGCGGATAAGAATGAGGATGCCATAATACGCCACCTAGTACTCCCTAATCACCTGGAGTGCTGTACTGTGCCTATTCTAGAGTGGATCTCTAAAAACTATCCTAAAGCACTTGTGAATGTAATGGCTCAGTATAGACCGGAGTACCAGGTTGCTCTATACCCAGATAAGTGGCGAGATATAGCTAGAAGACCCTCATCATCAGAGATGAGTAAGGCCTATACTCTCGCAAGAAAGTTGGGACTATGCTTTGAGCCTGTATCCTAGGATTCATTTCGACGAACTCTGAGGATATATTGATTTAACTTCTCCAGGAACTCTTCAAAGTTATCTACTGGAACTCTAGCACCAGCTGCTTTTTTGTGCCCGCCTCCACTTCCTCCTAGTTGTGGCATTATTATTCTCAATATGTTATTCAAGTCTATGTAGGGATCGGCTGTTCTTAGACTCATTACTATCTTCTTCTCTCTTACCTCCCCAGCTACGCCTACTCTCTTAGAGGTTAGGACGTAGGCATAGAATGCAGCTCTTCCTAAACTTCCTGAGGGGTTAAGGACATATGCTATCTCACCGTGAGTCTTAACTAATTGTGGTAGTGATCTTCTCATCTCTTCATCTTTTAGACTCTGAATCAAAGCCCTTATGAGGAGAGGAGAGAGCTCACTAGGAAGCCTATTTCTGCTTAGATGTAATACCACTTCTCTCTTGAAATCGTACATTTTTCTACTTCCTTCTAAACCTTGTGAGAGAAGTCCAGCTTCGAAGAAGAGAGCTCTTATATCCCATACTTTCAACTGTTCTCTTACGAAGGGAGTATCTAGAGCATAGTCGCCTATGGCTCCATACAGTGCTACTCTACTCATAGATGGATCTATTCTATCCGAGAAATACCTAAATGTCAGCTCAGCAGTACATACATCCTCCTCATGGAAGACTTCTATCGGAAGTTCGTATAATTTTATTGAAAGTGGTGGTGGATGATGATCTATATACGTGATTTCAGTGTTTTTGGAATATTCTTCAAATAGTTTTAGAAGTCCATTTAGATGTACTTCATTTAATGCTATATCCAATATCAATATCTTCTCAAAATCCGATCCTAATCCTTTGAGATCCGAGAATAGTCCAACAGGATGAGAAAAGAATATCTGAGAATCTGGGTAGATAGATAGTGCTAGGGCTGCTGAGGTTACTCCGTCTACATCTCCGTGAGTTATGATGAGGTTCATTATCCTGTTAGTAGAGTACTCCCAAGTCGCTTAGTTTATGTGAGAGTTTTTCTATAGCCTCCTTTACATCACCTTCCTTCTTAGCTCCTGTGATTACCACTTTTCCTGAACTAAAGATCAGGATTACCACATGGGGATCTTCCATTCTATATATAAGTCCTGGGAACTGCTCAGGTTCGTACATGGAATTCTCCAGTAGATAAGCTGCTTTTTCCAGATCCACTGCAGCATTTAAATTTCCAGATGCCACTATATTTTGTATGGTTATTCTCGGTTCTCCTATTTTTATCCCGTGTTTTTCGAACAGTCTAGTGACTTTCTCTATAGCCTTATAAACACCATCTTCACTCTTGGCGCCGGTACACACCATCTTACCCGTACTGAATACAAGTAATGCTGTCTTCGGCTTAGTAAGCCTTAGTACTAGTCCCGGAAATTGATCAGGATTATACTCGGAGTAAGGAACTCTCTCTGCAACTCTATCTAGATCTATTCCCTTATCAAATATTACCGAAGCTACTACATTTTCAACTCTATATGTAGGCTTTCGAGACCATGCCAGATTAATCACCTGCCCTTAAATATAGTAGTGCATACTTAAATATTCTATCAGTATTCAGATGCCCTGAATAACTATATTCTTCATAGAATACCAGTAATTTAGGACTATTACTCTATCAGATCTCTTAATCTATTCATTACATTCATAGCGCGCTCTATACTCTTCCTAGCCCTAGATGTGTATTTATCCAAGTCTTTAGAGGATACTTTCATCCCACGTACTGCTACTAGTCTAAGTGCTCTAAGCATGTCTTCCTTAGCTCTTACGATTTCTTTCTCAATATCATCTGCTAGTTCTTTAATATCCCCTCTGAGATCTACTATATGCTTCAAATGACTTTTAAGTTCTACTATATCGCTGTTCAATCTATAGCTATACTCTCTTAGACTTCTACGTACAGTGTCTCTACGTATTTTCCTCTTTTTAGCGCTCTCGATAATACCTTCAATTGAATCAAGACTGGATACTATTTCCATAACTCTCTTCGATAGCTTATCCATAGTTTCAGTGAGAACAAGTACTTCTACTGGTGGTTTCTCTACACGTCTAACAGCTATCCACCTTCTTCGTACGTATAGTGTCACAGCTATAAGTACTATCACTAGTATTGGAGCATATAAAATGGGTTTGGGCGCTCTTGTAACTGTAATTGCTAATGAGAGTTCGTAGTCTCCTAAGTTTTCTACAGTTAACATTACTCTAGAAGCTCTGGCTATATCCCACTCTCCTCTGGAGAGCCTATCAAAGTTTTGTGGAATCTCCTCTATAGTACCTTTAACCATTACCTCTAGATTAGCCTCTTTTACTAGAATTCCAGGCCAATAATATGCTGGTATTACGAGTTTATCTCCCACTCTTTTCGTAGAGGTCGAGTAACCTAGTTTAAGGTATATTTTTTCTCCTACTCCAATTCTTGAGATGAGCTTGATATAAAGCTTTATTGTACCATTGAGGTCAGTGACTGTATATCCATAGGTTCTAATATTTCTTGGATACTCTACTATAGCTCCTCTAACGTACTGGATTGTTGAATTTGGAGGTATATACAATTCGACTTCATCCACGGATCTAGGACCTTGGTTTATCAATACCAACTCCTCCACCACAGTCACTTTATTGTACTCCTCGAATACTATTCTCCTGAGTAGTTCTTCTATGCACAGCCAACCGCTAAGGTAGGGTTTTATACTAAAGTTAAGAGCTAGTCTCATACCCTCCTCGGCTGCTTCTATTACCATAATCAGATCCCTGTCATGCTCTGTTATATTCAGTGGAGGATTTATAGTGTAATTCTCTATGATACCTGCAGGTGCACTTATGTTTAGAGTCACTATTCCCCTTACTCCTACTGGAAGAAGAGGTACTTCGAATTCAAATCTAAATACCTTTTCTTGGAGTGAATGTACATTTGAAAGCACTACATAAAAGGTGCTTTCTCCCTTTGGAGCCTTAATTCTCAGGATACCTGTGGTGCTGTCGTACTCTAATTGTGCCTTTTCTGAGTATGTGTACAGGACTTGTGATCTATTGAACTCATACTCTAATTCCGTGCTTCTAGTGAGATTAATATTATATTTAATCACTATATATCCTTCTTTTATAACTATATTAATATCAGTACTTATTCCCTTCTCTACGATAACTCCACGGACTAGTATTGGTAGTATCAATATGAATACTATTCCTATGATCTTCGTATTCCTGTGCATGGATGTCTCTCCCAGTGTAGTCCTCGCTTCATGCTATTGTAGTTTGACTATTTAAAGCCCTTTCGATGTGGTACGGAATTATGCCTACTCCGATAGTTTAATCTTACACTTATGAGTCCTATAAAGTGCTATATGAAAGTACATATAATAGTATACGGATGCTGGTTAAATAAGGCCATAAGTAGATCTATCTATAATGCCCTTACCGGAAGTGGAGTAAGTGTAGTGGACAAGCCTCAGAGAGCAGATGTGGTAATAGTCCTCACGTGTGCAGTGAGGTCTTCTGTCGAGAGAAGGATTCTGAGAGATATTACAAAACTTGTGCAGGAGAATAAGAGAGTAATAGTCGCTGGATGTCTTCCTCCACTAAGACCTAGTACACTACGATATATGAGCAGCCGGATCTCATTAGTAGGTCCTTACTCAATAGATAATATACTCAGCATTATAAAGACGGGTAGACCTGAAGTATCGATATTACCCTCTCAAGGTTGGGCCTCTCTATGTCCCCATAAGTACTCACCTGAGATCGATGGTGCTGAATATATAGTTCCTATACAGCTTGGGTGTACAAATAGGTGTTCATTCTGCATAGAGCCCATAGTAAAGCCAAGAGTTTCCAGTCTCCCAAAGAGCACGATAATATCACGTGTCGATGATGCTGTAAAGTGTGGTGCTAGAGTGATTGTACTGACAGGGCAAGATGTAGCTGCATATGGCGTGGATAGAAGTATAAATCTAGTAGATTTACTAAGTGAACTACTGCAGAATATAAAAGGAGATTACTTGCTAAGACTGGGTATGATGGAGCCCTCCTCACTCATGTCAATGCTTGATGAGATTCTAGAGCTGTACAGTGATCCACGAATGGTGAAATACCTACACTTACCTCTTCAATCTGGTGATGATAAAGTACTGAAATTAATGAACAGGAAGTATACAGTGGATGAGTACATAGAGATTATACGTACATTTAGGGAGAAGTATCCTATGCTAACTCTTGTCACAGATGTTATAGTGGGTTTCCCAGGAGAGGATGCTAGAGCATTCGAGAACACAATAAACGTAATTAAGGAGATAAAGCCCGATAAAGTACATGTTGCTCGGTATACTCCTAGACCATTTACCTTAGGATATATCATGAATTATACTGTGTCTGAAGCTGAAAAGAAAAGAAGGTCGAAAGTACTAACAAAGATAGCTTTTGATATAGCTCTAAATAGAAACACTATGTTCGTAGGTAGTCTTATGAAAAGTGTGGTATTAAAAATATTTGATGACTATATGAAAGGTAGGTTAGCTGTAAATTACAAACCAGTGATAATAGATAAAGGATGTAAAGATATTTGCGTCGGAGAGATAGTGGAGATAAAAGTATGCCAGGCTACACCAATAGATCTGAGAGGTTCCATTGTGAACTCATACTCTAGCACTCGGAACTAGTCTATTATTCCTAATGTACTCTAATCTCTTCAATATTTCCTCTAAGTCTTTTGGATCTATCTTTCTAAAGAGAGGTTCAGGTCTGTTTATTCTATGAACACTATCTATATCTGATATTGCTTCTTCCCATGAGATCTCCTTAAAGTATCCCAGCATCTTCCAAAGTCTCTGCGCGCTCATCGGTATAAAGGGGTATAGTAGGACAGCAAGAGCTTTAGCTATTCTGAAAGCAATGTATAGTATAGTCTCTCCTTCTTTGGGGATTTTCTTCAGCTTTTCCCAAGGTCTTGTTTCATTTAGGAACTTATTACCAAGAGATGCTATACCTACCACTTCGAGAAGTGCATCTCTAAGCCTAAATTTCTCCATATTTTCCTCAACTTTCTTGATCCTATCTTTCAGCTCTTCCAGGACTTGGTTATAATATTCTTGAAGGTATTCCGGTCTTCTTATCTCACCTCTCAGATTTTTCCATATCATGGAGAGTACTCTATGTATGAAGTTTCCTATAGTATCATTTAATAGGCTATTCACTATATTCACCATGCTTTTCCAACTGAAGTTGATATCTCTAAGTTCAGGTCTGAAGTATATAAGTACAAATCGCCAGTAATCTACTGGTAACAGTTCTAGGGCTTCATCTATCCATACACCTATTCTTCTACTCTTTGAGAATTTCTGTCCTTCAAATAATAGGTATTCAGTAGATGCTACAGTCCATGGAAGTACGTATTTCTCTCCTGAGGCTATTAATAATGCTGGGAATATTAATGTGTGGAATGGTATATTATCCTTTCCTATAAAGTACACACTTCTAGTATCATTAGAGAGCCAAAATTCTCTCCAACCCTCGGGCTCACCTATCTTTTTGAAGTACTCTATTGTTGCTGATATATATCCGAGTACAGCTTCCATCCAGACATAAATAGTCTTACCTGAGGCTCCTGGGAAAGGTGCTGGAATACCCCATTTGTTATCTCTAGTAAGAGATCTAGCCTTAAGTCCTTCTTTAAGGATAGAGAGACTCATTCTTCTGGCGTTAGCTGGCAATTGTTTATTGTTTTCTATATAATCCCTGAGAGTTCTTTCAAGCTTCTTTAGGTCTATGTACCAGTGTTTAGTCTTCTTGGATATAGGCTTGGTTCCACATATAGCACATTTAGGATCTACTAGGGTTAGTGGTGTCAGTAGTCTACCGCAGCTATCGCACTGATCTCCCTTCGCATCCTCGTAGCCACAGTAGGGACACCTTCCTACTATGAACCTATCGGGGAGGAACATTTTATCCACTGGACAGTAGGGCATCTCATCCTCTTTCTCAAATATATACCCTTTATTGTATAATACCATGTAAAAATCTCTTACGAATTTCTTATGAATCTCACTCTCGGTCCTGGTGTAATTATCGAAAGATATCCACCATTTGTCAAATAGATCTTTCACTATCTTGTGGTTTCTGTTGGTGAGCTCTTCGGGTTTAATCCTTTTTCTAATAGCTTCTACCTCTATAGGTGTACCGTGTTCATCAGATCCACTTACGAATACTACCTTGTCACCTTTTATCCTAAAGTATCTAGCCGATACATCAGCTGAAAGTACCGAGCCTATCATCGTACCTAGGTGTGGTATAGCATTTATATATGGCCATGCTGCACAGATTAACCATTTTCTGGTCAAGTACCCCACCTCTCATTATTATCTACTACTCTATATCAAATACCTTTTCTATAGAGTTCAGACCACGACTAACTATGCTTTTAAGTCCCTAATTTCCACTCACTCAGATATCTCTGTTGCTCCTCTGTAAGCTCGTCTATAGAGATACCTAGTGCTTCTAGCTTCATTCTAGCTATATTTTCATCCATCTCTTGGGGTAGTTTGTACACTTTTGGCTTGAGTTCACTCCTATGCTCGACAAGAAACTTAACTGCCATAGCCTGGTTTGAGAAACTCATATCCATTACTTCACTGGGATGTCCTTCAGCAGCAACTAAGTTTACTAACCTACCCTCAGCAAGAAGGTAGATTCTCCTACCGTCAGCTAGTATGTACTCAGTTACGTTTTCCCTCACTTGTCTCTTTTTCTCGGCTATTTCCTCTAAATCTCTGAGATTTATCTCTACATTGAAGTGTCCTGCATTAGCCAGTACAGCGCCACTCTTCATCTTGAGCATATGTTCCTTCCTGATGACGTTTATATCACCAGTAGCTGTTATGAATACATCTCCTATCTCAGCTGCTCTATCCATGGGCATTACTTCAAATCCATCATAGACTGCTTCTAAAGCTCTTATAGGATTGACTTCAGTTATTATAACATGTGCTCCCATACCTTTAGCCCTCATGGCTATACCTCTACCACACCATCCATATCCAGCAATAACTACTCTCTTTCCGGCCAATAACATATTAGTAGCCCTTATTATTCCATCTAGGGTACTCTGTCCAGTTCCATACCTATTATCAAATAGATACTTAGTAAACGCCTCATTCACTGCTATGATGGGATATTTTAATAGTCCTGCCTTCTCTAATGCTCTTAATCTAAGGACTCCAGTAGTAGTTTCTTCAGTCCCCCCTATAATACCTGAAAGTATCTCCTCTATAGGTTTCTTTAGGATACTTCGTACTACCTCTACATCTTTTCCCGTTTCGTTGTAGTACAGCTTATGTACAGTTGAAACTATATCAGCACCATCATCCATAGTTATGTTAGGGTTACTATCCAGAGCCTTACCTATAGCCCAATAGTATTCTTCTTCTTTCATCCCTCTCCACGCATATACGCTAATTCCCTCCTCTACTAATGCCGCTGCTACATCATCCTGTGTAGATAGAGGATTACATGGTACTAAAGTTATTTCAGCACCACCTGCTACTAGTGTTCTCATGAGAACTGCAGTTTCTTTAGTTACATGGAGTGATGCCCCTATTCTGACACCCTCCAAGGGTCTGCTCTTCGAGAACTTCTCTCGGATTTTCATTAGTACTGGCATGCTTCTCTCAGCCCAATAGATCCTATTCCTTCCTTTGTCAGCTAGCCCTATATTCCTTATCCTATATTCCACTATGATCCCCGGTGTATTTATACATCGTACAAGATAAATAGATACTCAAGAATCTAGGGGAGATCCTATACTCTTATTCTAAGACCTTTAAATTTCCTACTCCTACTCCTTAGGTGTATTTCAACAGGTTTATCTTTAAGTCTTGAGAGACATCTAGGACATCTCGAACCTAGTCTCTTCATTATATCTATTGGTGCCAGAGGTTCCTCTCCACTATAGAGTATAAAACTACATCTCCTACATCTAACTACAACTGGCAATAGACTACCCTTACTTTCAGGATATGTAGAACCTAATACTTTATTCACGAGCCTCTGAACATAGACATCTAAAAGTTATGCAGATAACTTCTATCGATTATCGTTTTAGTTCCTTTAAGGGTCTATAACCCTTTTATGATATTTGACATTTTGATGATAATACCTTAAGTTTTTATACTACTATAGCGATACCTCTTATAGTATACGAAGAGGGGTATAGTATCTTGGAGGAGGGAATATCCTTTGAGACTCTAGGAAATATCCTGCTATGGTTCGTAGTCCTAACACTTCTAGCCTATGGAAATAGAGAGATAGAGATTTGGAGGATAACTAAGGATATAGAGAGATACCTTAGATTCTTTAGGAGAGCAAGAGATAGAGCTGTTAATGTAGTACTCTCTAGCGTTAAAGAAGCTGCTCAGAAGTATAAACAGAAGCTCGATCTCAGGGTTTTAGAGGATAGGATCTCTCAGTTAATAGAGAGTGTATTCATACAGCCAGAATCTAAAGATCCATTTAAGATAATAACAAAGCTCAAGCATCTTATATCAACTGAGAATAAGAGGTTGAGTAATGAAATAAAGATATTAGTACCCTCCTTGAACGATAACGATGTTGAAAACTTAAAAAATATGGTATCAGCAGCTAGAGCGCTCAACTCTATATATAAGATGCTTGATCATTACTATAGACTAGCTAGAAAGTTCAAAAGCTTATGGCTATTAATACAGCTTCAATCACTAATGCCCTTCATGTCCGAGGAAATACGAGCTCTTGAAAAATCACTAGATGCATTCAAAAATGGTTATCCTATAGGAGATAGTGTAGGTTCCCTAGTAGCCTCCCGATTCATATTCAAACATACCACTGATTTTAAACCAGTGGAAATAGTGGAAAACACTATAGCCGTCGAAGTCCCATTTGATGGTAGAAAAGTATACGTCATTAAAGCAAAAGGTCCCAGCGGATGTACAGGTCATCCTGATGATGCGCTAAGAGAGCTTCTCAAGGATCTAAACGGTAATGTCGATCTGATAGTTACTGTCGATGCCGCTATAAAACTGGAGGGAGAGAACTCTGGTCTAGTGGTAGATGGAGTGGGTGTGGCTATTGGTGGCTTGGGTGTAGAGAAGTTCAATATAGAAGAAGTAGCTACTTATAACCAGATACCGCTTTATGCAGTATTAGTGAAGATGTCTGAAGCTGAAGCTCTCTCCGTAATGTCGAAGGCTGTAGCACTTGCTGCAGATACAGCAGTAGAGAGAGTGGAGAGAATAATAAGAGAAAGAAGTAAAGAGGGAAGAAATGTAATCTTAGTAGGAGTAGGCAATACAATAGGAGTCTATCCCTAAAAATCTCCAATATTAGAAAGGTTTATGTAATGGAAGCTATCTCAAACTTCTGAAGGTTAAGTATGAGTACATGAGAGGCGAAAGTAGTATGTCCTCTTCAGGAGATGAATCTACGATTGCACAGATTAGGAAAAGGTGGATCATATTATTCACAACTATAGCTATAGCATCTATGATAATGACTCTAGCCATGTTAATAGTGCTCATCTATGAGGGAGTAAGAGAGCCCTATTTTACTATTAACTTGATCCTACTAGGTCTTGCTCTATTCTCGACATATAACGCTCTTAAGTACTACAAGTTTAAACCACCTAAACCTAGCAAAGTTATGTCACTAATAAGGTGTTATGAATGTAACTATAGAGAGCTTAGAGAACCTAAGAGTGGAGACTACATATATAAAAATGTAGGAGAATGCCCTAAGTGTGGATCTAATAGGTATTACATCGAGAGAATATATTTAGAGAAGGAAGAGCTTAAAACTCGAACTCCCTAACCTTACTCAGTCTCAAAGTTTCATATCCTTCGTATAACAAAGCTTTCACCCTATTTCTATGAACCTCAAGTATCATAAAGGCAGGGATTAAAGAACCTCCTCCACCACCCCACACACCTGTAGCAGAACCAGGATTTAGTAGAAGAACTTTACGCTCCTGTTTTCTCATTTCCTCTATAAATGGATTATGGGTGTGCCCGGATACTAGAACATCTACTTTCATTCTAGTAGCTAACTGAGCTAGTTTACTTATATTACCTCGAGGAAATACCTGATGTCCATGTATTAATCCTATTTTAAGATCCTCGACTCTTACCACTTGACTTCTAGGTAATTTGATCCTATCCATATTACCTTCGACTACTACTACCTTATCTGCTAATTCCATTAATTCCTCTAGGACATATCTCTCTATAAGATCTCCAGTACACAGAATTATATGGGGCTTACGACTGTAAATAAGATTCACTATCTTGGGGGGTATCTCATATGCTCTAGTGGGGATATGAAAATCTCCCAGTAGAGCTATTAGTGTGGCCATCAATATATTACGACTTTTCTAATAAGAAAAGATTTTCTACGTCTCTTATTGAAGATGAGTTTTAGTATCAGTATTGGAGATAGTAGTAGCATTAGTAGTAATGATACTATGAAGATTGATGTAATCGTTATATTCGCAACGTCTAGATGGGCTAATACAAATACTATGAGTATTAGCTCGGAGAGCAAGAGAATAGTAAGATAGTCTAGCATAGCCCTCCTCAGAGCTCTTCTGTTAAGCCCATATTGTACAGGGAATACCATGATGATATATGGGTAATATAGTA
Organism: Thermoprotei archaeon; assembly: GCA_003650785.1. GTDB lineage: Archaea > Thermoproteota > Thermoprotei > Thermofilales > B20-G17 > B20-G17. The sequence continues at coordinate 13,809 of QMRW01000009.1, forward strand.
ATATAGATGTATTGTATAGAATAACCATGTAAGGCCATCTTCTACCGAAATAGGTTTTTAAATATGCCCTGATATAGTATAGGGGCTATGAAGGAAGTTTCGCGCACTGATAGATGAGGAGGGGTCCTTGTTGAGCCCCTAAAGGTGATGTACATTGTACTGGTCCCATTACTCAGCTAAGATATACTGGGATATCGAGAGAAATATACCTGTTCTAAGAAGAACAGAGAAGTCCATTAGGATCAAATGTACTCCTCCCAGTGATGTAAGACCTGCATTAGGATATGATATACTATTCATAAGAAATCTAATTAGGAACTATTTTAAGGACCCCGTAGATTCAGATAGATTTCTTCCCTTAGACTCAAGAGTAATTCTACTCAACAAAATACCATATCCTGACCTAGCCCATGAGATAATAATGGATGGTCATATAATAGGTCATCAATTTTACGACTTCTCTCTCAGAAAATGGAGATTTAAACCCTTATATGCTGGAATTTCAAAGATCTTGGATTATAGAATCGGTTTCTATGCTGTCACAAGCCTAACTAAGCTTCGTAGAAATTTCGTAGTTCATAGAGGAGACATAGTTGAAAGTAGCCTACCAGAGAGAAAAGGAGAGTTTGTAGCACTTACGACAAAAGATGACCTATATAATGCCCTAGGAGTCCTAATAAAGAAGAATAGAATAAGAGTGTTAAAATCCTGGAGAGCACGTAAATTTCCTAGGCCAAGGAGAAGTGGTTCTATGTACGAGGTCATTAAAGCGAACAGGGAATTTGTACTAGATGATGTTGAGGAATCTACTAGATTTCTGAAGAGTATCTCGAAGAAATACGTTGTCGATAAGAGGATCATCTTATCCTTCTCTGGAGGAAAGGATAGTATGGCTACACTTCTGATAAGCAAGCATGCTATTAACGACTTCTATGTACTCTTTAATGATACCGGTATAGAGCTACCCGAGACATTAGAATATGTGGCCCAGGTTGCTAGAGAGTATAATCTAAGACTAGTCTTAGCATCTGCTTATGATAAATTCTTCGAATCTCTTAGAGTATTTGGACCACCTGCTAGAGATTATAGATGGTGCTGTAAAGTAATCAAGCTAGCTCCAATAGCTAAGGTGATAAAGGAGAAATTCGGAAATAGCACAGTACTGAGTATTGTAGGACAGAGAAGATACGAATCCCTAGCTCGTGCCAGATCTCCCAGAGTATGGAGAAATAGATGGATACCAAATGTGATAGTGACTTCACCGATACTCGATTGGACGGCGCTGGAAGTGTGGATCTACCTACTTATGAATAAAGTTAGGGTGAATTCTCTATACCTAAAGGGATTTGATAGATTGGGTTGTTGGCTCTGTCCAGCATCTGAATTGGCTGAATTGGAACTTGTAGAGAGGAATCATCCAGAGATGTGGAATACCTGGAGTGAATACCTTAGAAAATGGTCTGAAGAACGAAAACTTCCTAAAGAGTGGATGAACTACGGTCTTTGGAGATGGCTCTCCATACCGGGAGATGTTAGAAGGTTACTTGATAGAAAAGTCTTAGAGGGACTAGAACGAGATGATAGAGGAAGAGGACTTGTTGTCTCTATTGAAGGTAGGACTCCTGAGATACTAGCTAGAGTGGAGGTAAGTAAGCCTATAGACACTAAAGCACTGGTTGAACACCTTAAGCCTCTAGGAAGTGTAAGGATAGAAGGAGAGAGTATTAAGGTGGAAAATGAATTCGGTAGGGTCACGTTTTATAAAGCGCCCAATTTGAGTATAGCAGTCGAATACTACCACAGTTATGAGGACGGTATTAAGCTTCTTGAGAATGTACTTAAGGCACTATTAAGGTCCCTAAATTGTGTATTATGTGAATTCTGCTCGATTTTTTGTCCGAATAGTGCTATAAAAATTCATGATAATGGGATATCAGTAAATGAAAACCTATGTACTCACTGTCTTAAATGTCTAGAATCCTGTCCAGTCGTAGAATATCTTACAATTCTTATAAGTGGTACTAGATCTCCTTAAGCTCTCTTCTACAGATAGGACATTTACCTCTAAGTTTTCTAAAGCATATCGTACATATGTAAATATTATCGTAGAAGCAGTGATAGGCATCGTATCCTTTATGTATACGTGCTCCACATCTTATACATCTTGCTATCAGCAAAGTCTTTGGTACGTATGCCAGCCTGATATCACCTACTAACCACCAATTAATGTCCTTATTAAGCCTTTCGTAATTTTCCTCTTCATCACTGGAACTCTCCTTAGTTACAATTCAACGTATTCACATAAAATTGAGCTTTTGATATCTATCAATGAGAGAGTCTTCAGAAATTTTACAAAGATTATTTTAAGGTCACAGTGTTTGTTTCAAGGGAAAGGATATTATCTAGCAGTGTATATTTTAGCTGTTAACGGTTCACCTATGTAGTAGGACAATCATCTAGAGGAGTGATAGTAGTAGAGGTGGTAGTCTTGAGTGTGTTAGAAGAAAGATACGAAAGTCTAAGTCCATCTGAATTCTTCTACCGTAACAGAGAGATTGCAGGTTTCTCTAATCCCACTAGAGCACTATATCAAACTGTAAGAGAGCTTGTAGAGAACTCTCTAGACGCTACCGAGCTTCATAAAATACCACCAGACATAAAGATAATAATTTCCATAAAGGAACCTCCAGATCTCGTGAGTATATTAGTAGAAGATAATGGCATAGGAATACCTCACGAAGAAGTGCCTTTTGTATTTGGTAGAGTATTCTATGGCTCTAAATATGTCTTAAGACAGTCGAGAGGAGTATTTGGATTAGGCATTAAAATGGCAGTACTGTATGCTCAAATAACTACAGGAAAACCTATATGGATTCGGACCTCCACTATGAACTCCAAAATAATAGCTGAGTATAGGATTAAAATGGATATATCTAGGAATATGCCAATAGTAATATCTGCAAATTTCAGAAAAAAGAGAAGTAAATGGCATGGAACTATTGTCAAATTGATAACAAAGGGAAATTGGACCCTGGCGAGAAGGAGGATAGAGGATTATATTAGAAGAACAGCTATGATCACTCCCTATGCCGATATATACTTTAAAGGTCCAGATGTGGAACTAATATTTAAGAGAAATACTAGGAAGATGCCCACTCCACCAAAAGTGGGAAAACCACATCCATACGGAATAGATTTAGAAATGTTAAGAAGATTGATAGAGATTCATAATAGGAATATTACCTTGAGAGATTTCATAATGAAGTGCTTTGAGGGAGTAGGAGAGGGAATAGCACACAATTTCTTAGAATGGGCTAGGTTAAATGGTGATAAGAAACTAAAAGATTTAAGTACGAGTGAGATAGAGAATCTTCTAAATAAGATGAAAAGCTACAGGGGTTGGAGAAGACCTAGAGCTCTATCCCTTTCACCTCTCGGAGAAGACCTACTTAGAAAGGGTATCGAGAGAATCCTGAGTCCTGAGTATGTTGTGACAGTTACTCGAAAAACCTCATCGTACTCAGGCAATCCCTTCATAGTCGAGGTAGGATTGGCGTGGGGTGGTAAAATCCCCATGGTTAGAAGTCCGATACTCTATAGGTTTGCTAATAAGATTCCACTATTATATGATGAAGGTGTAGACGTTGCAAGACAAGTGGTAGATAAGATAGACTGGAGTCTTTACAGAGTTAAATTCCCAGCCCCATTAGCTGTAATAGTGCATCTATGCTCTACTAAAGTGCCATTCAAGGGTGTTGGGAAGGAGGCTATTGCTGATGTAGTAGAGGTAGAGAAGGAGATAGAGAATGCTATAAAAGAGGCTGCAAGGAGCTTGAGGAAGTATCTGACTCTTATAGAAAGAAAACGTGCATTAATTGCTAAGAGAATAACAATATCGAAATATATTCCAGAAGTTGCAAGAGCTCTCGCTGAGGTGACCGGAACTTCAGAGACGAAAATTGCGAAAAAGTTAAGTCTAATCCTTGACAGAATCATGAGAACTGAAAGCAAGAAAAGAGGTGATATAGATCATGAGTAGTAAGACGAATACCACTAGAAATGATGTGTTAAAACATCTTGAGGAAATAGGTAAACGTATTTTAGAGGATATAGGTAAAGAGAGACCTCCTAAGCTTAAAATAAGAGTAAGAAGTCTAAGCAACACCGTATGGTGTCCTGAGGAGAAAATCCTGAAGTTAGGTCCGAGATGTGCTGTTAGAGAGTTCTTTAACCTAAGAGAAACTAGGAAGTTCATGCAGACTGTACTAATGTTAAGTCTCATAGTCAGAGCTAGAAGAGAGGGGGACTATCCCACTATAAGAGATCTGTATTATATGGGAAAACATACTATAGAGTATAAAGATCTACATGGAAAACTTAGGAGAGAGAATACTTGGGAGACTCAAGATGAATCCGACTACATAATACAGGATATTGAAGTACTCACGAACCTACTGAGAGAGGATATGGGCATAATGTTTGATGCAAAGGGAAGAATGGTTGGTAAGGTCATAATAAGGAGTAAGGGTAATACCATAGACCTCTCCAAAATGGGTGTTGGTGCATTCGCTATACCACCAAACGTGGGCGATATAGATATAGTAGATGTAGATGCCGATTATGTCCTCATAGTCGAGAAGGGTGCTATCTTTGAGAGATTGAATAATGAGGAGTTCTGGAAGAAGCATAACTGCGTATTAATGACAGGGAAAGGTCAACCAGATAGAGGTACCAGACGCATGGCTAAGAGGATATCAGAAGAATTCGATTTACCGGTATACATACTTACGGACAGTGATCCCTTTGGATTCTATATCTATTCAGTTTATAAGTATGGAAGCATAAGTCTTAGCTATGAGAGTGAAAGACTTGCTGTCACTAGAGCTAAGTTCCTAGGAGTATCTACATCGGATATATACAGGTACAAAATACCAAGGAAATTCATAATTAAAGCCACTGATAGAGATATTAGAAGGGCTAGGGAACTACTACGCTACCCATGGTTCCAGTCTAAGATATGGAAGGAGGAACTCTCACTCTTTATTAAAAAACGTGAGAAAGTCGAGATAGAGGCATTCAGTGGATTTGGCTTCAAATACCTATCAGACAAATACATACCCGAAAAGATAGAAAGAGAAGAGTTCATAGATTAAAACATTATTTCCCCTCTTTACAGGTGGAGATTTACTAACCGTTTCTTCATTGAATACATCACTACTTTAAGACTTATTACTGGAAGAAGCTATCTATTCTGAAACCCTGAGGAGGAATTGTATATAGTTCTTTAACCCATTTACGCCTGAAGTGTGCTCTCAATTCCTTTTTGTTAGTAACGTCTACCAACTCATACACCTTAGCTGTCTTTCCGGGTAGAAAGCCTAGAACTCTACCTATCCTTTGAATCATCTGTCTAGGTTCTCCAGTACCCTCATAGATTATTGCAATATCCGCATCAGGAACAGTTATACCCTCATCTAGCACTGTTGTTGTTACTATTATGTTAACCGCGCCCTTCATGAAATCTTTGAAAGCTCTTTTCCTTCTATTCTCTGCCGTCCTTCCAGTGATCAGAGCTACTCTAAAACCTCTATCCCTGAGTTGCCTATATAACTCATCGGCTGATTTAAGTAACTGCGTATATACTATGATCTTGGACTCTTTGTGCTTTTTAACTATGTCTAGTAGAGTGCTTATCTTTTCTTCAGTACCCTCTACAAAATAAGTCCTAAAGGTCTCGATAGGAGCTACTACTTTTAGTGCTAATAGTTGTGCATAGTCTATGTTTATCAGTAGCTCTCCTGCTAGTGCATATAGTAGAATTTCATTTCTATCCCTACGCTTAGGTGTTGCCGACAGCCCCATGCGATAAAGTGCTGATATTTTCAAGGCTACTTCCTTAAAAGTCCTTGCTGGAACATGATGGCATTCGTCGAATATGGAAAGTTCAAATTTGTCCTTGATCAATTCTATATATTTGACGGCACTATTGTAGATAGCGATGGTTATTGGTGTTATTTTCCTAATACCCTCTCCCAGGTATCCTATGAGGGGCGAGGGTATTCCAAGGTACCTTTCTATATAACCTCTCCAGGTCTGGGCAAGCTCTCTCGTTGTTACGAAGATTACTGTAGGTTTCTTGAGATCTATTATTGCCTTCATAGCTATGAAGGACTTACCACCTCTCGTAAAGATGGCTATAGTTCCCCTCTTCCTCTTTAACCATTCTCTGTATGCAGCCTCCTGATATGGATACAATTTAAACCTCTGTTCCATTGGTACATCTAAAGTAGGGAGTTCCATTATATCTATGTCTACAGAGTATCCCTCTCTTTCCAGTACTTCAATGACTCTGTCCAGAAGTCCTACTGCAGTCTCAATACACAGGTCTTTCAAATCTTCTGCATACGCTTTTATCCTTCTCTCTATGTACTCTATATCCTTTAGGTTACCATCCTCATCGAAGACAGGCTTTTCGACGTAATAACTTAGAGTTAATTCATCTCTCAACTTCTCCCAAACTTTTTGATCGAAGTACTTGAACTTAACTCTAATGTAGCCACCTTTCCTTGTTATACTACAGATACTGGCTTCCGCTATAGCCCTTCTTAGAATATCCTTATCATACTTTAGTGAGAGCCCTTCTTTATGTAATAGCTCCTCCACTTCGTGAACGTACCTTGGATTCCTGAGCCTAAACTTACCTCTAGAGTATTCACAGAGCTTTACCAGTTCTCTAAAAGTACTTCTACTCAAGTTTATTCTAACCTTGAAAGTCAGATCCTTATCTAAGACTATAGTCCTAGATTTCTCCCTATAGGTATTAAGTATCTTCCTTACTTCATCTTCGCTAATGGGTATATATTTAGCCAGTTCATCAAGAAGTCTTATGAGCTCTCTTTCATGATCGATATTCTTAAGAAGCTTTCTAGTGTTGAGTATCCACACCTTCTCCAGGGGATTGAAATCCGCAATTCTCCTGATAGTCTTTAGATATTTATCAAACTCTTTTGGTTTCAAGTATCTAGTAGGCTTAAACTTCATGAATACCTCCTATAGCTATATTTCATACTGATCAGCTCAGTTCATATCGACTCAGTGGTACTCTCCGTTCATCATACTCAGCAGGCGCTTTTTCTTCATAGTCTATCATGTCTAAGCATACTCTAGATAAATAGCTTTTCTTCACAATCCATGACTTTAAACTAAAGATGAACTCAGTAATCATAGCCATCTAGAGTATGAGAAGGTCTTATTCATAAATATGCTCTCTGGAGCTATAGGTATAGTCGATAAACATGATATGGGTTGTTAGATAAAGTCGAAAGGTTGATTGAACATATTCCTAAAATCTTTTAGATTATTTATACAGATGAGGTTATATCTTCAATAGTATTGATGATGAACTTGGAGAGCTTAGTTGGGATATTAAAAAAGGAGATATAATGAGTTCATATCAAGGTTGCCAGTAGGGTGGAGTGTGGTGAGGAAGTGTAGATCCTACGAGCTGATAGAGCAGGAGCCTGTTGTAGTGAGATGAGATCTATTCAAATAGTTGACTAGTGAAGATAGTTATCGGATATGGATGATTAAATGGGAGTATAATTATTATAAGTTGTTATGGGTTAAAGATTGAGAAAACATTTATAAGTGCATGCATACACTTACATGGGTTTGAAAATGGGTACCAAGACAATAACTATATCCTTAGCAGCATATGAAGCTTTAGTTAGAGAAAAGAGACCTGGTGAAAGCTTCTCTGATGTCATCCTAAGGCTAGTTAAGAAGAGTGGAGATCTAATGGA
>QMRW01000010.1 GCA_003650785.1 Thermoprotei archaeon
ATTCACATTATATACTGCCTTAGATACTCCTTTTCCCATAAATCTAGAGCCTCCATCACGGAGTTCAAGTGCTTCATATCTGCCCGTAGATGCTCCAGAGGGTACCATAGCTCTTCCAAGACCTCCTCTAGTCATTACATCTACTTCTACTGTAGGGTTTCCTCTAGAGTCCAAGACTTCCCTTGCATGCACTTTAAGTATAGTAAACTCCTCGGAGTTCAGCATCAGTCCACACCCTCATTTTAAGCTACCATTGGGTATAAAACTTTAGTGCTATGTTTAGATACTTCTATTACAGGCTAGAATTAGCATAGGGTCAAGTGAGTCCATGAGTCTCTTCAAGAATGAGATTATCGAAAGTTTCTAACCGAATTACGAGTTCCCTCTTTAGTCGTGTAGAAGAAATCTAAATGCTTTTATGTAAAGTTAGCTTCTGCATAATATCAGGTGATGATACTGAGAAACGAGTTGGCTTTAAGTGAAGAGTTTAAGGTGGAGTATAAGAACCTACTTAATGCTAAGGCTGAGGATTTTGAAAAAATAGCTGAGAAACTTAAACCTAAGCTCCTACCTAGGCCTGGTATAGACTTTAAAATACAGCGGATGGTTCACATAGAATTGAAGAAGGGAGAAGAAATTCTAAAAAATACTAAGTCTGTATGTCCGGAGTGTCTAGCTGTAATCAATGCAGTAATCTTTGAGAGAGATAAAAAAGTATGGATTAGAAAAATATGCCCTGAGCACGGAGAATTTGAAGAGATCTACTGGTCCGATGTAGAGCTGTATAAGAGATTTAGCAAGTGGAATGCTAGAGGCCCTACTATAGAGGCCAATGTCGAGCAGAAGTATCCATGTCCTCATAATTGTGGTCTGTGCGCAATCCATGAGTCTCATACTGCTCTCATGAACCTAGTAGCTACTAATAGGTGTGATCTAAGTTGCTGGTACTGCTTCTTCTATGATAGAGCTGCTGGATACGTATATGAACCCACCTTAGAACACCTGAAGTTTATGCTGAAGGTTATGAGAGAGTGTAAACCAATACCAGTTAAGGCTATTCAAATAACAGGTGGTGAACCACTACTTAGAGATGATATAGTTCAGATGATAAGGCTCATAAAATCCTACGGTATTAGACATGTACAAGTCAATACTACGGGTATAAGACTGGCCTTTGAACCTAAACTAGCTGTAGAACTAAGAGAGGCTGGAACGAACGTAATCTACATGAGTTTCGATGGAGTAACTCCATATACTAACCCCAAGAACCATTGGGAAGTTCCATATATCTTAAGAAGCCTTAGAGAGGCTAAACTTGGAGTAGTCTTAGTACCTACGCTCATCAAGAACTACAATCTCATGGAGATTGGAGACATAGTGAACTTTGCTCTCAAGCACCTGGATATTATTAGAGGTGTTAATATACAACCAGTTTCACTAACGGGAAGAATGCCAAGGGAAGAGAGAGAAAAGTACAGAGTCACTATTCCAGATGTACTGATAAACATTGAAAAGAGTACAGAGGGGCAGATAGGAAGGGAGGATTGGTACCCTGTACCCACTGTGGCTCCTATATCACATTTAATAGAGGCCTTAACAAATAGACCTCAATATGTACTTACAGCTCACTTTGCATGTGGTGCTGCAACGTATGTGTTTAAAGATGGAGATAAGCTTATTCCCATAACTAGATTTATTGATGTTGATGGACTTATGGGTTACTTAGAAGATAAGGCTCAAGATCTTGCTAAGGCTAGGTTTAAGAGACTTAAGCTACTATCTCTTCTACGAGGACTTAGTAAGTTCATAAATTGGAGTAGAGTACCATCGTATCTCAGAAGTCGTAAAGAGATCCTGAGACTAATTAAAGGCATACTTGTACACCATGACTATAGGTCTCTTGGAGAATTTCACTATAAGACTCTATTCCTAGGTGCTATGCATTTCCAGGACTTGTATAATTATGATATATCCAGAGTTAGAAAATGTGTAATACATTACATATCACCAGATGGAAGAATTATACCCTTCTGTGCGTTTAATGTCTTGACAAGCAATTATAGGGAGAATGTCCAGAGGATATTTGGCATACCTATCAAAGAGTGGGAGAAGATCTCAGGTATGAGAGTTGTAGACTACAAGTATCGTAGACCGCTGAAAAAGCTACTCCACAATAAGGTATATAGACAGACCTATGAAGGAATATTCGATGTAGATGCTCTCTCATACAGAGAACATGAAGAGCTCTCTAAGAGATTTGGTATCCCAGTAATAGAGTGAAGAATTAAAGTCCGAGTATACTATATTCAAGGGATAAAATGCCATATGTAGGTCTGGAGAAAAATATCCCTGCTGACAAGTTCATAGACCTATTGAAGAAACTGGGACTCAAGGTACTAAGGATCGATGAAGTATCCGTAGAAACTAGAAAGTATGGATGGTTAGAGTTCAATAGAGCTGAAGTAGAAGGAGATATAAAAGACTTAGCAAGCATTTTATCTAGTACCTTCTCAGCCGCGGCCTTTGAGTGGGGGGAGCATACAATTCTAGGAGAGATTAGTGCTAAGCTATGGCATGAGGGAGTTAAGATATGTTTTCCCGAGGGTGATGAGGAATTAGTAGTAGTGATGATACACGATAGCTTCCTAGATGTCAGAATACCTACTGAGAGAGTTAAGGGGATAAGTGGTAAAGTCTATATCGCAGGGAGAAGCTATACTCTACCTCTATCTCTTAGCGATCTAATAGTCATAGTAAACATGGATAGTAGAAGTATAAAGAAGCTGGAAAAGCTAATAGAGGTGTATGGTAAAGAGAAGGTACTAGCAAAGGAGACCATAGAGTACTTGGAGCTTATTAAAAAGAGAAAAGAGAGAGTAGAGAGAATGGAAATAGATTACAACTCTGGCTATGTAATATCTATGGATTCGGAGGGGAGAATTAAGACGCTTCCCCTTATAGATTTTCTAATCGGTTTAATAGAATCTGAAGAGACGGAGAGGGTTTTAAATATTATAAAATCTGCTCCTGGGGAAAAGCGAGACGAGATAATAAAACAATTAGAGGAGGAAATGGAGATAGCTAGAGCTTTGGGTAAGGAGAAGACATTTAAGCTATTAATGGAGACATTGAGTAAAATTAAGGAATAGTATCAACTCCATTCTATCTTCAGTCTCCTATTCAGCTCAGCAGATTTTAATGCATATATTATACATTTTAGGGCAGCAAATCCCTCCTCTCCCGTTACAATGAAGGCTTCTTTTCCTTTTAGTGCTGAGATGAAATTATCGACCTCTAGGAGAAGGGGTTCCTTTAGCATTAGAGGAGGCAGAGTTCTCCTGAGTTCCTCTCTTGCCTTGTAGGAAAGTACTATATGCTCATAGCTGCCACTTGCTCTCTGTTCTACTAATCCCCTTTCTACTGTATAACTCTGATATATGTAGTCTAGATTTATCAAAGTTCCATCCAAGTATATTGACAGAGTTCTATCCTTAAAGTTGGGTTTTGATCTCCAACTAGCTCTTAGATTAGCAATTATGCCATCCTCGTATCTATATGTTGCAATTATCTCTACCTCATAGGGAAATTCCTCTACTTTTACTGCTATAGCTTGAACATCTTGAGGTTTTTTCTCTAGTAGGAAGTTTGTCACGTCTATATCATGTATCAGTAGATCATGTGCTACACCTAGATTCAATGTGTAGTTACGTGGAGGACCTGGACCTACTCTTTGAGCTGATATGTATGTAGGCTTTTCTCCATCTCTTTCAAGATCCCTAATCAATTCCTTTACAGCTAGTACAGCCTGATTGTATCTCTCTATATGACCTACTGCTAGTATTCTTTCCATTCTTCTAGCAATATCTATGAGCTCTCTTGCTTCTTCTAGACTTCCAGCAAGGGGTTTTTCTACAAGTACATCCATATGGGGTAGAATTTTCTTACAGACTTTGTGGTGAAATACTGTTGGAACTGATACTATAGCTGCGTCTGCATGTGATTTAGCAATAAGTTCTTCTAGATTATAGTAGTACTCATCAATACCGTATTCTCTTGCTACTTGTCTGACTATAGCTTTGTTTATATCGCATATTGTGAGTTCTTCACATTTGTTCATCATAATCAAGCTATTGACTACTCTAACATGGTTACGTCCCCATCTTCCTATTCCTATAATTGCTATCTTCAATTGAATACACCTTCCATTCTTTAAGAGGAACTTGATATATTATGATTACTCTCTTTCTACGGTCTTACTTTACTTATGAAGAAGCCGGCTGTTCCGTGTATTGGTAGTAACCTTACACTTTTCTTAGCCACATCATCGAAACCGTACCCTGTAGATCCTACTTCTAACTCTATTTTATCTATTTTATATCTAAGATTTTTTATATGACGGATTATATCTTCACACTCATCTGGTATAATTGAGCATGTGGAATATATCACATACTTATCCGAGTATTTCAAGGAGTTGGTGAGGATCCTAGTTTGTATACTTTTCAACCTCTTAATATCAACATCTGTAGTATCTCTGAGTATTATACGAAGAGCGGGATCTGAGTTTATAGCTCCACTATTTGTACATGGTGCATCAACAAGTGCTTTATCGAATTTCTTCAAGAAGCTTATATTGCTGGAGTCCGTAGTGAGGATGTCCACATTTGTAGCATCACCATAGTACTTTTTGAGTAAGTACTTCATACTGATAGTTCTCTTCCTAGAGATATCTAATGCCACTATTCTACCACTTCTGTTAAGCATCTCCAAAATGAGAAGTGTTTTCATACCAGGAGCCGCACAGGCATCTAGTATTAAATCATGCTTCTCTGGTCTAAGCGCATACACTACTAGTATGCTAGCCTTATCCTGGATTATTGCAAGGTTCCTTCTTACAACCTCTAAGTTAGATGGTACTACTTCACTTTCATCTAGTCTATAAAGCCCTGGAATATCTTTATCTTTTGTAAATTTTACATTCTCCTTGTCCAGGAGCTTTTCAACTCTGTCTTCATCTGCCTTGAATTTATTTACTCTCAGCCAAATTACTCTTTTCTCATTAGCTTTTAGTATATTTATAAGGTCTCCTCCATATGCTAACTTTAGCTTATGTACCAACCATCTCGGATGAGAGTACTTTATAGCTAGCACTAGATCCTCTGGTCCTTCTGGGAGAAGACTATATTCATCCTCCTTCCTGATCCTTTTGAGTATGTCTATAAATCTTCCTGGTAGCAATCCTCCCGAGATCCTCTTAAGTACCTCTGGATGTAGATGTTCGTAGTATACGAGAAAGAAGCCTACTCTGAAGGCACATTTTCTTCTCAGTGGAATATCTTTACCTAGAGTAGTCATGATGATATTATCTGATAGCATATACTTTGTTAATGCTCTCCATGCTAATCTGTATGCTTGAGATAGCTCTATCTTCTCTACTTTCTTTACAGCTAGGTTAAAGGCTTTATCAAAGGATATCTTCCTTCGTTCGATAATTTCTATAGTTAGAGTTGCTATTCTAAATGCGGTACGCAAATTATTATCCCATTAATCAAATACCATTAAGCTCTCTATTATAATTGCGGTATAAAAGACTATAGTTGAAACTATAAAGGACTTTGCAATTCTGAGTTTCTTGTAAGATGCTATAAAGGCTGTTAGAAAGCATAGAGACATGAGTTGTAGTAGTCTTAGTGCTATTCCCAATATTATATGCCCAAGTAGTGTTCCGTGTAGTCTCGCTAACATGAGATTGATGTATGGGTACATAAATATAGGTAATAATGATATCATAGTCGCGCTAATGAGTTCGCTACTAATAGTCCTCGAGCCCATCATAAGGGATCCTACTTCACATATCATGAATACCAGAAGCCAACTCATAATTATACTGACTAAGATTCTAACATCACTAGTAAGGTATGCTAGTATTACTCCCCTACTGTTATCTATAGGAGATATGAGCAATAACTCGAAGTTTCCTATCCTCATACCCAGTATTCCTAGTAACATTACCACAATGCTCAATGGTACTACCAATCTAAAATTCCTGCATATTTTAACAAGTAATAGAAATGGAATGAATAGAGTTTCTACTATATATTTAAGTCTATCAAAAAGAGGATGAGGAGTGGTAGCTATTAAATCCATTACCCTCTCACGCTCGTTTATCAATATATTGTATACTATTTTTCCTCGTTCGGTTAATTTGTACTTTTTATCATAATCTTGAGCCACATAGCCTACTAGATCATCTAAATTATAGTACAGTGCTCCTACACTGATCTTAAGCTCTTTTCTCATTTCAGTAGCACTTGCCTTACCCCTATCTCCCAAAATTTTTATTATATTTCTCTTTACTCTATTTGCAAGAATAGAATATATTTTATATAATTCTTCTTCTGTAAGAGTGTCAATGCTCATATCATAACACCATCGCCATGAGAGAAGGACTTATGATTATTAAACTTTCTTTTTGAACGGATAACGAGTACCTTTACCTACACCTTACTATTACCCATATCTCACCGAACAATATATTACCCTGTATCAGTTCATCAACTTGGGAGTATAATGGATAGTGGAGGAGAGTATAAAAGTCTCTTAAAAAGTCTTGTAGATTTCGTTAGAAAGAAGAAGGAAATCTCTTCAGAGGAATTATTGAAATGGGCCAATGAGCATGATGTAGGTGTAATCACGCTTCAGGTGCTTATTGAGGATTTAAAATCTAAAGGATCTATAGAAGTATCGAGTGAAGAAAGAGAGATATCGTGTCTACTGGGGAGGATAACCATCCCTTCAAGTATAAAAATAAAAAGAGTTTATGAAGAAGTCAAGAGAAGTAGACCTAAGCCCAAAGTGAGGAAAAAGGAAAGAGGTATGTCTATACTTGATTTCATAGAGTCTGAGGAGCCTAGCGTTGAAGAGGAAAAGGTTAGTCCCATAAAGGAGAGAGAGGAGGAGAGAACTCCAGAACTTAAGTTGGCTCTAGGTAGAGAGACTATATCTAAGTTTACGGAAGAGAGAAAAGCAATACGTGAACATGACGAAATAGATCTAGCGATAAATTATCTAAATAGGTATCCCAGTGTTGGTAGTATTAGATTTGCTATAGATCTTAAAGGTATGGGTGTATCAGATCCTGAGGCACTAATGAGGAAATTGATAGACCTTGGTTACATAGTTATTGATGATCTAGGGGTAGTCAATATAACGGATAAGTTACCTAAAGTGGATAGAGAATCAGTAAAGCTCTCTAATTTAGTAATGTAAGTTATGCTGCTGGAACGTAAATCGCTACTCTTCTACTCTTTTCAACTAGTCTGAGTAGTCCTGCACTTTCCAGCTCTCTAAGTAAGTACTTTGCCGTACTTATCTTAATCTTATAACGTGTTGCTAGACTATAGGGTGTCAGTAATTTAGAGTTCTTCACTTCTTTGTATAGTTCTTCTATAGATTTGAGACTGAGTTCTTCTATTGTCGCAGCTTTAGATAGCGTGGTTATTCTCTTAGCCTCCTTCTTCTCTTTACCCTTCTTACTCATTTTCTTCATACGCTTTTCCAATTGAGATATCGTAGGTCTTTTCTTACCTCCCAAGTACTTCACCCCAATAATCTATACTTAGGCGATTTAAATCCTTGATTCCTCTTCAGGGTACTAATAGGACGAATACCGTTAGTAGCGCAGATAACAATAGGATTAATATTATTATGAGAGAGGCTATTTTTCTCCTCATAGTCCCTCACTCCTAGCGTCCAAATCTACGCTGTCTACTCTGGTAAACTCTGATAGCTCTCCATAGGTCTATTTTTCGAAAATCAGGCCAGTAAGTCTCTAGAAAGCATAGTTCCGAATAAGCTGCTTGCCATAGGAGGAAGTTGCTTAATCTCTCTTCACCACTCGTTCTGATTATCATATCGGGAGAGGGGTTAGGTAAGTGTGAGGTGAATAAGTATTTTTCAAAGAGTTTTTCATTTATATCTTCTATCTTTATTGTTCCCTTAAGAACCTCTTTAACTATACTCTTCGTAGCTTCTACAATCTCACTTCTTCCACCGTAGGCTATAGCTAGATTTACATAGTGTTCATCATAATGCTCGGTCTTAATCTCTAGCTCTCTTAGGAGTCGTCTGATGTTATCTGGTAGAAGTTCTATTTTACCGATAGCTTTGAAGCGTACTTGGTACTCCTCTAAAATATCTGAGTTTATCATATCCCTTAGGTAACGCTCTGCTATATTGAATAGATGTTCCAACTCTACTTTATCTCTATTTAGGTTTTCTGTTGATAATGCATATATTGTGACTATTTTTATACCTAGATCGAAGATCCACCGAAGTACTTCCTTTAGCTTCTCAGCACCAGCTTCGTGTCCAAGCCATGGTGGTAGTCCTCGACTTCTTGCCCACCTTCTATTACCATCTAGAATTATAGCAATGTGAACTGGCATCTTACCGTTTCTCACTTGATAATAGAGCCACTTCTCGTATACCTTGTAGATTCCTATGACTGAGAGTAGACTTCGAAGCATATTCTCTGGTACTACTAGATATGTTGTAGTATTAAATCTATTTCTATATAAGAACCTTTATTTGATATTCTGAATATTGCCGATAGAGGTGATATAACTGAGGAGTAAGACTGTAGGGTTTATGCTGATGATAATATCGATAGGCTTCTCCATATTCTACGCCTACTCGTTACTCATATGGATACTGACATATGGAAGAGATCCTAACGCGTGGACATGGTGGATAGTACTTATTCCCATACTCATCATAGTATCCTTCACCCTATTCTTCATAGGATGGATTGGCTGGATAATGATCAAACCTAAGCCCAAAACTATAGAAGAACTTATGAAAAGAGCTGAGAGCTAATGTTACTCATAATTTCTCCACTATACTAGTGTATATCTGCTTTATCATGTTATAATCTCTCATTAGTGATGCCCTATCTATACCATAATTAAGTACCAGTAACACATCCTCTCTAAGTGCAACTAGATTACTAATAACCTCCCATACATCTATGATACCCTTTGAGGAGAGACATATTCTCCTTCGAGCTTTATCCATACCAGCTAGGTATACTATCGAGAGTAGCCCACTTATATTGCTTATCTCCTCTACCAGGTCCTTTGTCTGGCCAGTATAGCGTTCGAATATATCATATGCTATGGTTACAAATTGACGATACTCCAGACGGGATAGGAACTTTTTAAAATCTATTATATCCGCGGTTCTCGGAGGTACTAGTGATAGCTTTACAGATGAGCCTACTAGGAAGTCTAGTAAAGGAGGAGGGGCTTCCACAGGATCTCTTAATTTGAAAACTATATACTCTACATCCATACTCTCAGCTAGGAATATTACATTCTCGCATATAGAAGGATCATGTCTTCTCCAATCCTCTATGGATAGTGATACTACTTCAGTCCCCATTTCAGCAATCTCGTCTAATTGTTCTAGGGTATGTGGTATTGACTCTAGCGAGTAATCTTTAGGCTCTAATAGTACATCTAGTGAGAAGTTCTCGGGTATCTCAACCAACAGTCTTTTAAGTTCTCTCAGAGGTACTCTAACTCCTATTCGAACCATATATCCCAATCACCGAGAGGCATTGTGTAAGCCCCTCTATTGGAATTTAACCTTCGCTTTTCGTAATATGCTTTGGTGGAAGTAGTCCTATTAATTTTCTCTGAGCTAACATTCTGAGAAATGCTAGTAGTGACCTCTCTGCTTCCAATCGCCTCAGTTTATATTTCTTCATGAGGGCTTTTATTATATCATTAACTGTATACTTTCCATCGCACATCTCCCATACAAAACTTCCAATAGCATCTAATACTATCCTTTTATAGGCTACTTTTCTCGAGGCCATTTTCTTTATTATCTTAGGTGGTGTTTTCTCCAAGTATATGACTATCTCACCTTCAGCCGTCTTCTCCCATTCTATCATAGGGTTACGAATAGGTTTCATACTCAACATGAAGGATTTATCTATCATTGTTGGGAGTGTAACATCCTTTTTCTTCTCTCTTTTAAACAGCTTTATCAAATACTATACACCTTACCATAGTAATATGTATGGCAGGTTATATTAAGCTTCTCTAAGATTATCGAAGGAAAGAGCAATACACCTTGTAAAAGCATTTTTCCAGTTACTCTTATGGGCCGATGTTACATAACACTTGGAAAATCTAAGCTATCACCCCATAGGGCAAAACAATAAGTTTATAGTGATATTTAGGCTTTTTACTTTGAATAGTGAGGCGGATGAGTGTATTCTCACTATTACATGAAAGATTGAGAAGTATACTACCCAAGTATGGATATACTGAACCTACTGATATTCAGGCTAAGGCTATACCGTTGATACTAAGTGGATACAATGTCCTACTGATATCTCCCACAGGTACTGGTAAGACTGAGGCTGCTCTCTTTCCAGTAATCTCTAGAGTTCTAGAAGAAAAATATACAGCTGAAGGTGTTAAAGTCCTCTATATAACCCCTCTAAGAGCATTAAATCGAGATATATTCAGACGATTAATTAACCTAGTATCTGATATAGGTTTAAAGATAGATATTAGGCATGGAGATACCCCCCAGAGTGCTAGAAGGAAGATATTACATTCTCCTCCCGATATCCTTATAACTACTCCAGAAACTCTCCAAGTACTTCTAGTAGGCAGGAGATTAAGAAGTATACTAAGAGAGTTAAGGTGTGTTATTGTCGATGAACTTCATGAGATTATGGAGGATAAGCGTGGAGTTCAATTAGCAGTAGGTCTAGAGAGATTAGAGCTATTAGCTGGAAGAAGACTACAAAGACTGGGTCTCTCAGCTACTCTGGGTAATATAAGGGAGGCTGAACTATTTCTATGCAATGGTAGACGCATATATTCAATAATATCAGACTATACGAGGAATATAGAGATAAACGTCTTACTACCTACTGAGACTATAGGGGGTGATGAATACGAAGACTTATTACTTCAAAGGTTGCTACCTATCAAGAAAGCCTTAGTAAGCAACTCTAGTCTACTTATATTCACTAATACTAGAAATTCAGCTGAAAATCTAGGTGTAAGATTAAATGTACTGTGTAATGAGCCTATTGAAGTATACCATAGTTCTCTTTCACGTGAACGTAGACGAAGCATAGAGGAGAGGTTTAGACTAGGACAAATTAAAGCACTGATATGTACATCTGCCTTAGAGCTAGGAATTGATGTTGGTACTGTAGATCTCGTAATACAGTATGGATCACCAAGACAGGCTATAAGACTCGTACATAGAGTAGGTAGAAGTGGTCATTTTATAGGTGGAACTAGTAGGGGTATTGTAATAGCTCTAAATCCAGATGATGCTATTGAGTGTATAGTTATAGCTAGACGAGCTAGAGAGGGGATACTTGAGGAGCTAAGACCTCCATTAAACTCCTATGATGTATTAGCCCATCAAATAGTGGGAATACTACTAGAAAGAGGAGGTACAAGTATCTATGAGTTGTGGAAAATAGTCTCAAAATCGTATCCCTATAATGAAACTACTATGGAAGATATCAAACGAGTAGTGAATTACTTAGAAAAACTAGGGTATGTAACAACATATCGCGGTATGGTAAAACCTAGAAGATTTCTAATTAAGTATTATATGTCCAATATATCTACTATTCCCGATATTACAAAGTTTAAAGTTGTAAATATGTTGGACAGATCTAAAATAGGTGAACTTGACGAGAGTTTCATATCTAAATGTGAAGTAGGCTCTAAGTTCATTCTAGGGGGAAGGGCTTGGAAAGTGGAATCTATAGATATTGATAGTAGTACAGTATATGTAACTCCTTCAGATGATTTACTAGCCGCCATTCCTGTATGGGAAGGTGAGATAATACCCGTCAGTTTCAAAGTAGCTAGAGAGGTAGGTGCACTGAGGAGGAGAATAGCCCAGGCTTTAGAAAGTACTAAAAAGCTAGAAGAGTTGGCCAAAGAGTATTCCATAGAGTTCACTCATTTCAAGCCTGTAATAGAACTCATAAAGAAACACATAGAATCAGGGTACCCGCTTCCAGATGATAGGACAATAGTGGTAGAGGGGAGCAGAAGAACATATGTGATACATGTATGCTGGGGAAGTAAGGTTAACGAAGGATTGGCACTAGCTCTTTTAGAGTACCTCAGGAGGTACATTGGTACAAGTGCCATTTTCAGAACAGATGCCTATAGAATACTGATACACTCTGAAACTGAGTTATTTCAAGAGGATTTTGAACGCTTCTTCCAATTGAGTTCCAATGAGATTACAGATCTCCTAGTAAGCGCGGTTAAAAGATCTATGCTCTATAGGTGGAGACTTCTACATGTTGCTAGGAGATTTGGTATACTAGGGAGAGAGACTAAGATCAGAAGCCTTGAAGCTCTCTGTAAATCACTTAAAGGGACTGTCGTGGATGAAGAAGCCTTGAGAGAAGTTTTCACTAAAGACGTAGAGCTTGAGAGAATATTCCTCCTTTTTGATGAGCTTAAGAGAAAGCGTATTAGAGTGCTCTTTGTAAAAAGCGATCCTGAGAAGGGTAGATACTCTCCTCTCGCTAGCTTTATTATATTTGAACAATACGGATATGGACTCCTACGTTCAGGAGTACCACCTAAGATACTAGTGAATACTGTTAAGAGGAGGTTGTTAGAGAAGAAGTTAGTAAGCATTTGTCTACATTGTTTATGGCATGGTGAGTTTAGAGTTTACGAGATAGATGAAGGTTTTAAATGCCCTAAATGTAGCTCTAGAGTGCTCGGCTTTACGTATCCTAGTATTGCAGGTGATGTATTAAGGTGCTTAGCTAAACTCCGTAAGAAGAAGAAACTCAACAGTGATGAAGCTAAGCTAGTAAGAGACTTGAGGTTAAGTTCTAGCCTCTTCCTCTCCTATGGAAGGTATGCCCTAATTACACTAGCTGGTATTGGTATTGGTCCCACTACAGCAGTACGAATCTTAGAGAGAAGTCTCAATGAAGATTCTCTGATAACATCCATAATTGAGGCAGAACGAACGTATTTAAGGACGAGAATGTATTGGAATTAAAGGTGAGTATATACTTGCAGTATTCCTATAAACAGTACTTAATCAGTATCGGAGTAATGCAACTGTTCGTCATATTCTCTACATACTTTCCAGAGTACTTCTTCTACTTTTTCATCACATATACCATTTTGATGACCGTAGTCCTTGTAATATACGTGGGTAGAAGAGCTAAACCCTTAATTAAGGATCTAGAAACCGTCATGCAGGGTCGTGCTATATACAAGGTTAAAAGAGAGGAACTACAGGAGATCATGCTTAAGGATCCCGAGTACCTAGAGGTTATGAGAAAGAAATTGAAGGTAGGAGTAATACAATGGGTGTTCTTCATGATTTCCCTCGCAATATTCTTAACCCCTTACTTAAGAGAAGGACTTAGATATGGTATTACTACCATGCTATTACATTCGCTTAAAGGTAAGCAGATACCTTACATATTAGGTGGAGTTGAGAAACTTTCACTACTAGTATCCTATGAGCTTCTATACATGTCCTTCATGCTAATTGCGTTAATGATGTCCAGGATAGCTAAAATTCTCATGCGAGATAGAGTAGGTGTGATCATCCCCAATACCTATACCTTAACTGATAGAGGTATTGTCATTGACAATAGGATTCCATTGAAGTTTCCCATAGAGATAATAAACTACAGAATTAAGAGAAGGAAGTACTTGGAAATAGAGTTGAAAGAGCAAATAGGCAGAGAATTTATGCAACCAACGAGAAGGATAAGGTTCTATTCTAAAAGTCCAGGTAAGCTTTGGACTCTCATTAGAGATCTATGTAACGTGAGTTCATCCGAATAGTGCTGCTAACCCTTCAGCAAGCTCTTCCTCTTCAGCTTCCTCCTTTTCTTCTTTCTTTTCCTCCTCTTTCTTTTCTTCTTCCACCTTAACACCTTCAGCAGGTGGAGCTGCAGTTACTCCTATAGGTGGAGCTACTGGTACTGCTGCCGACTTTATAGCCTCACCTATATCTATCTCCTTAAGTGCTGCTACTAGTGCTTTCACTCTAATATCATCTACTTCTATACCTGCTGCACTCAGTACTCTCTTTATATTATCCTCTGTTATCGGTCTACCAGCATAGTGTAATAATAGGCTCGCGTATACGTACTCCATGGGCTCACCCTTCAACCACATATCCACTACTACTTAAAAAATCTTCCCTCTCGATTTAAGGTAAAGAGCTTTAATTCCTATCCCTATACTATACTGTAGAGGAACTCCTATGAGATCTCTTCACATATTTCGAGCTTACGATATCAGAGGAGTTATCGGTATTGATATAGACACTGTGAATATGACACGTATAGGAAGATCTCTTGGAATATATTTAAGATCGAAGTTAAATACAAATAGAATTATAATAGGAAGAGATATAAGAAAGACTAGTAGCATGCTATCACTAGCTACAATATCGGGACTACTTGAAATGGGAATAGACGTCTATGATATAGGAGTACTTCCAGTAGGAGTACTCCTCAGAAAACTTCTCACTGTTAGGGATACTGTCGGTGCCTATATAACTGCTTCTCACCTACCACCAGAGTACAATGGTCTTAAATTGATCCACGGTTCAGGTGTCTATTTCAGCAGTGACGAGATAGCTGAGATTAAAGAGATCTATACTAGGGACCATGCCCCTAGATCATGGAAAGAAGTAGGGAAGTATTGGATCATAACTGGAGAAATAGAGAATTATATAAATAGTCTAGTAGCTGAATTTAGTGATTTAAAGAGTATAGGCATAGTCCTGGATTGTGGTAATGGAGCAACATGTCTAACAGCTCCAAGAATATTTAAGAGTATTACAAGTCGTACTATCGAACTCAACTGTAACATAGATCCCTACTTCAGAGGGAGAGGACCAGAACCTATTCCAAGTAACATAGTAGAACTAATGCATATGGTAAAATCGAAATCCATGGACTATGGGGTTGCATATGATGGAGATGGAGATAGAGCGATCTTTGTAGATTATAGAGGGGAATTTCTTCCCCCTGAAGAAGTAGCTATAATCCTAGTGGAAGGACTTGGTCTAAGAGGCAGTATAGTCGCCTCTATAGATTGTAGTAAAATACTAGAAGATTATGCAGAATCGAAGGGATTGAAAGTCTACCGTTCGAGAGTAGGACACAACTTCGTAATCGAGAAGATGATCGAGTGTAATGCTATAATAGGTGTAGAGAGGTCAGGACATATAGCTCTCTCTAGCTACCAATATGTAGATGATGGAGTTCTCATAAGTTTACTACTTGGAAGAGCTATACTAAACACAGGTAGGGAATATGTCTCATTAATTGAGAGTAACTATTGTATGAAATCCACAAAACTTAGGGTTAAAGAGGAACTGAAATCCAAGATTATGAATTATCTAAGGAGAAGAATAGAGTCTATGGAGGAGGGGACTATCACTCTAATTGATGGAATTAGGTTAGATTTAGAGGATGGATGGATTCTTATAAGACCTTCAAATACGGAACCAGTAATAAGAGTGACTGTTGAAGCCAGAGATTCTACTAAATTGGATAAATATTTCGTAAGATATGTAGAAATGTGTAGAGACACTATAAGATCTTTATCTAAATAAATTCATTAACTCTATAAAATTCCGATATATCTATATTCACGATCCTAGGTTGAATACGTCGGCAGTATCTCCTGAATAATGATCTCATATTGTTGAATTCTAATTCTCCAATTTCATCTTCTCCCTCAAGTCTCACCAATATTACTTCCTTAGCTAAGGGACATCTTTTGAAGAAAAATATAGGTTCTAAGCGCATAAGCTCATTCTCATATTCCTCTAGTAATAGCAGTATATCACCTCTATTCACCTTAAGCCTACTTCTAAAATCATCATCAAATAGAAGTGAGATTAGGATGCTTCTATAGCCTATAAGAACAAGTTTTCTTAATCTACGTTGAAGTGATACCCTTAGTGCTATCGGTGCGCCATATCCTAGACCCACTACACTATATACTTCTGAACTCTTATTCTCAGCAACATCTAGCAACGATAGAAAGTGCTTGAACAAGTCCTTGTTAAATGTGTATTCCAGAACTGTGATCCTTGAGTATTTTTCTCTCAATAGCTCAGTAAGTCTACTATTTAATCCATGAATATCTAGTGGATCTAATATTAGCAGTACGCATTCGTCCATACGAGTAAATCCCCAGTTAGTCACAATTAATCTTTCCTTAAGATATAGCTATTTATGGTTCTTAGTCCCTATAACACTGAAATGAGCTACGTATCTCAGAAAGCCAAAATAGATAAAACTGCAGTTTTAGGA
This sequence comes from Thermoprotei archaeon, assembly GCA_003650785.1. GTDB lineage: Archaea > Thermoproteota > Thermoprotei > Thermofilales > B20-G17 > B20-G17. Next base: position 16,379 of record QMRW01000010.1, read on the forward strand.
AGATGTTTAGTACTGGGAAGAAGTATAGTAGGTGAGTACTCACTAATAGATGACTATGTGATCATAGGATATCCTGTAAGGAAGAAAATTCTGAGTATTATCAAGTACTCGAGTGGAAGAGAAATACTTCACGAAATAATGGATAAAATAAGTGAGGGTAGTGAAATAGGCTCCAATGTTCTCATAAGGAGAGGTACAGTAATCTACGAAAGAGTTAAGTTAGGAGACTATGTAGAGACTGGACATAATGTACTAGTTAGAGAAAACACTAAGATAGGTAGAGGAACGAAGATAGGAACAGGGACCATAATAGATGGTAATACTACCATAGGTAATGGTGTAAATATTCAAAGTGGTGTCTATATACCTCCTATGACAGTAATAAAGGATAATGTTTTCCTAGGTCCTTTTGTTATTATCACTAACGATAGATATCCTCCATCATCGAGATTATTAGGGGTCGTAATAGAGGAAGGAGCTGTAATAGGTGCAGGTGCAATATTACTAGCAGGAGTTAAAATAGGCAAGCAGGCTGTGGTAGGAGCTGGAGCTACAGTCACAAGAGATGTAGATGAAAATACTGTCGTAGTGGGTACCCCTGCTAGATTTACATCCTCAAGACAAGTTTATGAGTTAAAGAGGAGAATGTATCAGGAAGGTAGGCTATAGATGATTCCAATGGAGATCGACGATAGACTTTTCAAGACATTAATAAAGGATGAAGCACATAAAATAGTCCACGTATACTCAGAATCTCCAAAAATCCCAGAACTAGGAGATTATGTTAAGGATGCTACGCTATCTGACTCCATAAAATCGGTGTTATTAAAGCGTGGAATAGAGAGATTCTTCAAATTTCAACAGGAATCTATAGATGCTATTAGAAGAGGTGAAGATACAATAATTATCGCTAGTACTGGTATGGGTAAAACTGAGGCTTTTTTACTTCCGATAATTGAAGATATACTTGAACATCCACATATCCCTGGTGTAAGAGCTCTTTTGATATATCCTACAAAGGCACTTGCAAGAGATCAACTACTTAGAATAAATGAACTATGCAGTATTGCCTTCGGTATGAGGGCCCTAACCCTAGATGGCGATACTCCGGAAGCTCTTAGAAAGCGTATTTACGAGTATCCACCGCAAATTCTTCTAACTAATCCAGATATGATACATTATAGTTTAGTATATTCTCCGAGTTTTAGGAAGATAATATCGAATGTCAAGTACATAGTACTTGATGATCTACATGTATATACCGGAGTTTTTGGAGCACAGGTAGCATATGTACTGAGAAGACTAGAACGTCACCTAAAGTCTCCACCTCAGTATATCGGTGCTACAGCTACACTAGGAAATCCTGAGGAGACAGGGAGGAAACTCTTTAGACGAGATGTTAGAGTAATTAGAGCTCTAGGAGGTAGACGAGGCACTGTGTACCACATATTCATTAAGCCTGTGACCAGACCCAAACTTGTTGAAGCAGTTCTACTCACAAAGACCTGTGTCGATCTAGGCTTAAAGACAATAGTATTCGCAGACAGTCATAGAATGGTCGAACTCATGGTAAGACTTGGTAAGAAGTATTCACTCGACATGAGAGTCCATAGGGCTGGATTAGCTCCAGAGGAACGTACACTAGTGGAGAAGCTACTTAAGTCCGGGAAGATATGTGCAGTAGCAGCAACTCCAACATTAGAGCTCGGAATAGATATTGGAGATCTAGACTGTGTCATACTTACTAGTATTCCCTCAACTTACTCTAAGTATATTCAGAGGACTGGTAGATGTGGAAGAAGAGGACAGACCTCCTATATTCTCACAATCCTCGGAGATGATCCTATAAGTCAATACTATGAACTATATCCAAAAGACTTCTTTTTCCAAGAGGATGATTACCTAGCTATAGATCTACAAAATCCAGAAGTAACTAAAATACACATAATCTCCATGGCCAAAGATAGAAGTATTCGAATAGACGAACTTAGTGAGTTTGAAAGGCGGATAGCTGAGGAGCTTGTACAATACAACTTATTGAGAAAAACTAAGAACTATTACATGGTCACTAGGAAGGGATCACTATATCTGAGAGATCGTATGAATCTACGGAGTATAGGAGAGAGAGTGCTGATTTTTGATAGACGAGGTAGGTTTATAGGGAGTAGAGAGATGCCTATGGCGCTAAAAGAGCTACATCCAGGAGCTATTTACTTCCATGGAGGAAGAACTTACATAGTAATAGAGTTTGAAAAACGTAATGCTATAGTTGAAGAGCTTAAAGAAGATATAGACTTGATGACTACACCACTCTACTTTTCAGAACCAGAGTATTTTAAAGAGATTAGCTCAAGAAAGGTTTACAACCTAAAGGTATCATATGGTGAACTTAGTGTAATGGACATAGTCTATGGGTATGTTATGAAGGAGCTATGGAGTGGCAGAACAGTTAGTGAAAATCTACTTAAAGAAGAACTTAGGTACAGATTTAGGACTAAGGGTATACTCATCCAAGTGCCCTTTAATCCAGAGTGGAGTTCCATGAGTAATGCAAAGGCCTTCCATACTATAGAGCACGTAGTGATCTCAGTAAGTAGGACCATTATAGGTGCTTCTCACACAGATCTAGGAGGAATAAGTTATCCCTCAGGTCATATATACATTTATGATACCTCCCAGGGTGGCTCTGGATTATCTCTATTACTGATGAATAGACTAGAAATTGTACTCAAAAGAGCTCTTAACTTGCTAATGGCTTGTAAGTGTATAGATGGCTGTCCTCGATGTATATATTCCCCATACTGTGGAAATAACAACGAAATACTCTCTAGAAGACTTGCACTTGAAGTACTAAGAGAAATAATACACAGTCCAGGAAAATTAAAACTATATGCTTCAGAGGAGAGAACTGGAAGACCTATAGCTTAATGAGTTCTACTATAAGTATTCTATCGAAAAGCCCTCTAGCACTATCTACTACCTTTACATCAAAACCTATAGTTTCAGCATACTTGAGTATTCTCTTAAAGTCAGAGATTGTAGATAATGTGAGTACTACTCTCCCATTCTTACTACATACTATAGATGCATGGCTAATAAGTAAGAAGAGGAGAGAACAACTACTTCCTGCAGCTATTGGAATGTGGTATATTGTTGATATATTTATTGGAAGTAATGGAGGATTGCTAACTATAATATCGATAGATCGCTCTCTAAAGGGAGCCAGTAGGTTAGTCAAGATTACATCAGTATTACTGTCCACATGGTTCATTAGTGCATTAGCCCAAGTCGTCCTTACAGCTACTGGATCTATATCGGTCATTATAATATAGTTCTTAGTCTCTTTAGCCAGTAATAGCCCTACTACACCGGAGCCACAGCCTACATCCACTATCCTTCCATCTCCTCCCTGTATTTTTCTAAGTAAGTATCTAACTAAAGCACTGGTAGTTACGGTCCCTATGGGCTTGAATACTCTAGATGGTACTTTTAGTATTAACCTTCTCTTAAATACTAACCTATAGAGGGGTAGTAGATCGAGTAATATTAGTAGTAGTGCTGTTAATCTGGATACTATCTTCATACACAACTCCTAATAGTTTTAAGGACCTGTATTTTAAACCACTAGTGATTATATGGAGGCTAAGTATATCGTCAGAGTTGAGAGAGAGGAGAGAGGTGTCAGAATTCCAAGAGAGGTTATGAGAGAACTTAGGAAGTACTTAAAACCCAGTATTATAAGAAGATTCAGGAACGATGTAGTTATGTGTCCAGTGAAACGGGATAGAGTGCCCTTTCTCCTGTGTTATAATTGCAGGAACTTCGTGAGGCGTGTAATGGGAGAGGTACACTGTAGAGGAGAGCCTCTATAGTGTAAAATAATCGACTATGGATCTTTCTGAGAGCGATACTCTTAGTAGTTCAGAAAGTTTTCTAAAATCGCTCTGTAGTACTGATTTAAGCCTTGGATTGTAGAGAGCTGCTGCTGGATGTAATGTGGGAAATACTTTTACTCTCATACCGTTGATTGATATAGTGAAGATCTTGGTTCTTATGGCCATTATACTAGTAGATTTCTTACCTATCTTGCTGAGAAAGTACGAAGTACTGTGTCTACCTAAGGCTAGTATCATCTTGGGTCTTATTATCTTTATCTGTCTATCTAGGTAAGTAGAGCATATTCTGATTTCATTCTGTCGAGGATCTCTGTTTCCAGGTGGTCTACACTTTACTACATTAGTTATAAACACATCTCTTCTATTAATGCCTACATCATTAAGGAGCTTAGTTAGAAGCTTTCCAGCAGTTCCCACAAAAGGTCTTCCCTCTAGATCCTCTTTCTCACCTGGAGCTTCTCCTACTATCATGAGTTTAGCTTGTGGATTACCTTCTCCAGGAACGGCTTTAGTTCTACCCTTCCATAAATCGCATTTCCTACAATTTCTTATTTCCTCAGCTATTTTTTCGAGTTCATTCAAGTATACTCACCATTCTCTATAACTACCACTCCCTTCTTAGCTTTAGCTATTACTTTAACTTTATCCCCTGTCCTAACGAGATCGAGTATGCTTATATCCACACTATCTACAAGAGGAATACCTCCAAGTATGCAGCCGACTACTACTATAATTTCACTTCTCAGATTTACAATGGCTTTAGGAGCTAGACCTCTTCTAGCTAGTCCATATAGTACATA